>JAZKGK010000069.1:0-9345 GCA_040385915.1 Bacteroidota bacterium | reverse complement strand
TAAACAGAATAGTGAACCCAATATAAAACGTCGTTTATTTTGGCACGACTACTTATTAAGTAAAATAAGGTGGATAAAAGTTACTTTAAGTGGGCTAAGGAGGCAATTAGTACGGGCAGATAGTCTTCAAAGCGCTTGTACTTCTTCCTATTTTTCTCATACTGCTTCAATTGCTCCAGAAAATGCGGCATATACATCCAATCTTTATAGGCTTCTTGCAGGCGTTTACTTTCTTTTTCTTGTCCCAACTGTAGCGCAATACGTATTTCGCCCGCCCTAACCATGTGTTCATTAAAAATGGTGAGCCAATCGGAATACTGCCCATTCTTAGGAATGGGTTTGAACAAGTGCTTATACTGATTAATCTGTTCTTCGTAGGGAGCACGCATGGTGAAGGGATTGACAAAGGAATGGCCAAATTCATGGACGGATAAATTCCGGATTTCCGCCGCATTGTTATAGCCAGCTTCTAATACGCGCTGATTGCTACCCAGGACTTGTGCTTGCAAAGGAGAGACAATATTGTAAACCTGGAATTTGCCTTTGTGTTCGATTTGCCAGGAATTGCCCCAATTGGATTTGAAAAAAGGCATCGCAATCACATGGTAATCATCTTTTTTGGCTCCATAATAAGCTTCCAGTGTAGGAACAAACCGGTTGCCAGGCATATTCCGACTTACTTCCTGAATGACTAACTGGTACAGTGACTGATTGCTGGCAAAATATTCTTCAAAATGAGTATCCAAATAAAAATGGGCTAATTGCTCAAAATAGGCTTTTACCAACTGATTGGCGGAATCCAAATTGGGATGGATTGCCTGAAGAATCACTTCAGAAACAGGGTATTGTTGTTCTACTTCCGGAAGTGGCTTATAGAACAGTCCCAAAAGATAAACTCCCGTTCCAATTTTATCCGACATTTGCTGGATGGTAACTACCGCTGGGTGCTGGCTATAGGACCGAAAATGCTCATAATTCAACCGCATCAATCGGGTAGTATGATAGAGATAAGGGTCAGCTACGGAATCCTTGAGAAATTCCGTAGAAATTAGGTTATTGAGTGCGCAAATCAATTCAATATTTTTATTGAATTCTACTTTAATCTTTTTTTCCTGAGCTGAAGCCAAGTGACTAATTGAAAAAAGCAAGCACAATACACAACTCAGTCTTCGCATCATTAGATTAGGAATTTTCGACGCAAGTATAGGTAAAAATATTTTTACTGACGATCGAAATACAGTAAATAAAACAGCCTCCTATTCCATCTTGTTGGGAGTATTTGGCTGCGTGTCTACCGGATGATAATCGACAAACATATTCAACCAGACCATGCGGGAAATCCGAAAAACGGGCGGGAGTAAAATAATCAACACCAAGCTCAGCACCAAACCAATCTGCCAAACATTCGCATCGAAAAGCAGGGTCATGACCAGACCGATGGCAAAACTTAGCCCTAAGGTAAAGGCATAACTCACGTACATGGCTCCCTGATAAAAGCCAGGTTCGGGATCAAAAGACTGACCACAAACCGAGCAATGATCATTCAGCTTGCCAAAGCTCAACGATTGGTAAGCACTTGGGTATTTGAAGACTTTTCCTTCGTGGCAGCGCGGACAGGTCTCATGCAAAACGCTATACAGTTTACTTTTTTTCTTCATACAAACAACTGTTTAGAAACATCAATCAAAACCTTCTGGCGACCCAATTTCCTATTTATTTTTTATCTTTTACGGGTTGGCTCAAGAGGAAGATTATTTTTTTCTTGAATTGTTCGAAACAGGAATCAAAACGTCCCTTTTCGCTGGTCTGTACGTTACAGACCAGCGAAAAAGGGACGTTTTGCATGGCAGCTTACTCCCGCTCCCAAAAGGGCGGCGGCGCGATTCCCAGGGAACGAAGGTAAACGTAGCCCTGCCCCCGGTGGTGAATCTCATTGTCGATCAAGTAGAGGATAGTCCAGTAAATGGGGCCTTCATACTGGCCAAAAGCAAGCGCCACCTCCTGGAAACGTTGAGGAGGAATTTGTGGCCAAAGGGTGTCGATTTGCTCAGTCACCTCGTCCCAGAGGTGTAAAATCTCTTCTTTAGTGCTGGGAGGAGATGTTTTGGAAAGATGAGACAGATTGTCAATCGCCTCCCATTTGTCCGTAACTATTCCTTGAATGCCGGGGGCGGCCATCCCGATTATTTCCATCGCCATGGCCGAGAAAGGGCGCATGCCACCAATGGAATAGGTAAAAAACTTGTCTTCGGGGAAGGCCTCGATGACCCGGCGGGTCAAACGGCGGTGTCCTTGCCATTGATTCAGAAGGGCATCTTGGGTGATTACGAGCGATGGCTGAGCCTGCGTTTGCGTCCTATTATTTTCCATGTGTCAAAGGGTTTAAAATGTTGTTTTACCATACAAAGAAAATCAGGGCTAGTGACAACCCTATGTCAGCAGCGTTTAGTTTTCTTTTACGTTTTAGGCCTCCTATTTGTCTGCCTACTCACTACACTTTATTTTAGTTTAGTTTGCTCTTACCTTGTTCTTTATCCTGATAACGGCTTTGCGATAGTTCTAGTCGTGCCTGCCAAGTTTTACGTTGGATAGCAGTTTTTAATTTTCTACCTTTTCCTTCCCATTCACTAAAAACTAACCGTGAAAAACAGCTCCATATTAACTGTACTCGTTCTTTTCCGCTTTGTCTTCAGTGGATTAGTTTGCGCTGCTCAGACCCAAGCCACACCGTTGTCAGGTATTGTTTCGGACGCTGAAACCAACGCTCCCCTCGCCGGGGTCAGCATCCTGTTAAAAGGCAAACTGACCGGCAGCGTCACCGATGCCAAAGGCCATTTCAAGCTGAATACGCAGCAGAACCAGCCCAATACGGTGGTTATTTCCATGATTGGTTACCAAACGCAGGAAATGAGCTTGGCCAACGGTCAACGGGAAGTGACCATTGCCTTGCAACCACAGATCGCCCTCGGTCAGGAAGTGGTGGTTTCCGCTTCACGGGTAGAGGAAAGCTTGCTAAGCTCCCCCGTCAGCATCGAAAAGATGGATCTGCGGGCCATTAAGCAAACCCCTGCGTTCAGTTTTTATGACGGGTTGCAAACCATGAAATCGGTGGATATGGTCACCAGCGGATTGACTTACAAATCCATCAATACGCGGGGATTTGCCTCCACTGGCAATACCCGCTTCCTGCAACTGGTGGATGGCGTGGACAACCAAATGCCGGGGATCAACTTTGCGGCAGGAAACCTGTTCGGGATGTCAGACTTGGATGCGGAAAGCGTAGAACTGGTTCCTGGGGCAGCCTCGGCTCTCTATGGCCCCATTGCCTTCAACGGCGTGCTGCGAATGACCACGAAGAATCCATTTCAGTACCAGGGACTCAGCGCTCAAGGCAAGATCGGCGTAAACCATATCCATGACGCGTCCACGGGTGCCGCACCTCTGTACGAAGGTAGCCTCCGGTACGCGAAGGCCATCGGCAATCGGTTCGCTTTCAAAATGAATGTCTCTTACCTGCAAGCGCTGGACTGGTACGCCACCGACTATACCGACGTAGATCCCAACACACCAGCAGCGCAACGGGGCGCCCATAATCCGGGTCGGAATGGCCTCCACCTCTACGGTGATGAAGTGGCCCGTAACCTGCCGGGCCTGGGTCGAGTGTCGCGGACGGGTTACGAAGAAAAATACTTAGCCGACTACCACGTGCACAACCTGAAGCTAAACGCTGCGCTCCACTATCGGCTGACGGACAAGCTGGTAGCCATATACCAGTACAACTTTGGCCAGGGAACAGCCAACTACACGGGCAACAGCCGTTTTTCGCTCAATCATTTCATTTTACAGCAGCACAAACTGGAGCTGAAAGGAACAAACTTCTTTGTACGGGCCTACGCCAGCATCGAGAATTCCAACCAGTCGTACAATTCCCGCACCTTGGGTCAGCAGATCAACCGAACCTGGGTGAGGGATTTGAAGGGCAACCTCGTCAGTCCGAGCCAGGCGGATGGCGTCTGGTTTGACCGATATGTGGCTGCCTTTTCTGGGAAGGTAGAAGGCGTACCGGCCAGCGATGCAGCAGTAGCCCGCAGTTTTGCCGATCAGGGGCGGCTACAACCCGGTTCGGCGGAATTTGAGCAGCAAAAAAGCCGCCTGCAAACCATCACAGGAGCCCAGGGAGCCGGCATTTACAGTGGCAGTAAATTTTACCATGCCGAAGGCCAGTATGACTTGAGTCAGCGGGTGAAAGTGATGGAAGTGCTGGTGGGCGGAAATTTCCGGCGCTACGATATGTTTACGAAAGGGACGCTATTGGCCGACCTGGACAAGCACGTGACCATCAATGAATACGGCACCTTTCTGCAATTGGCCAGGAAAATGCTGCACGAACAGATCAAGTTGACCGTGTCGGCCCGCTACGACAAGAATGAAAATTTCGACGGACATTTCACGCCCCGGGCCTCGGCCGTTTATTCACCCTATCCCAACCACAACTTCCGTACTTCCTACCAGACAGGATTCCGGAATCCCACGCCCCTGGAGCAGTTCGTCAACCTGAACGCGGGGGTGATTACGCTGCTGGGCGGTGTACCTGCCAACAGCCGGGGCACCAACGTGTATGAAAACTCGTTCACCGCTGCTTCGGCTGGAGATTTTGGCGCCAGTTTCGGGGCTGACCTGCAGAAAGGATTTTCCCATTCTCAAGCCATTGCCAACAACAAGGGCAAACTACATAAGTCGAACGTGGCCTATATCCAACCCGAGCGGGTGGAAACCTTCGAAGTAGGTTATAAGGGCTTGCTTACCTCTCAACTGTTTGTGGACGCCAACTACTATTTCAGTAGCTACCGCGATTTTATTCTCAACCAGGTGGTCATCCGTGCTGACAATCCGGTGCTCAATGCCGATGGCACGGTCAATGCCGCTGCCGCCGCCGATGTGCTTAACAATTCATCGCCTACTCCGACCAGCCGTCTGTTCCAAATCGCCACCAATGCCCACGACCGCGTAACCAGCCAAGGCGCCACCCTGGGAATTACGTATGCACTGCCCAAGGGCTACTTACTGGGCGGCAACGGCACCTGGGCTACCTTCGACTTGCACAATGCCAATCCCAACGATATTCCGGCCTTTAACACGCCACGCTACAAAAGCAACGTCACGTTTGGCAATCGCAACGCCTTCCGCCAGGTGGGTTTCAACTTGGCCTGGCACTGGCAGGATGCCTACGACTGGGTCGGCCCCTTTAACGAACTGCGGCCAGGTCGGATTCAGGCCTACCACCTGTTCGACGCCCAAGTCAGCTATAAACTCAAGGGGCTGAAATCCATCATCAAACTGGGGGCCTCCAACTTGGGCAACCATTGGATAGTACAGGCATATGGCTCACCAGCGGTGGGTGGGCTGTACTACGTGTCCATTACTTTCGATGAATTACTCAACTAAGCATCCCTATTTGTCTGACTACTCACCACACTTTATTTTAGTTTGCTATTGTTTTTTCCAGGAAAACGAATTATCTTTTTTTCGTTTTTCAGAGAGATGCCAGCAAGTTTGTTACGTCCTTTCTCGATCTCTCCTACCACGATACCTTCTTTCAAGACTTGCTCCCGGATACCCACGCATCAGGGGTAGTATGCTGATTATTTCCCTACTTCTCATTAAACATGATAGGCTTATGATAGCAAACGTATGCCGACATTCTGGGTCGGTTAGCTAAACACCACTGACAACACCCTCGCTACCCATACAGATTAAACCCGACTGTATTTCTCTCCCATGTGGATGCTTTTTGGCAGGCTTTACCTCCTTTAAGTCCTGTGTACAAGCACGATTCAACCTAATTCCAACATCTAAAATTAAAGTCAAACTCAGTCATGAAAAAAATCATTCAGCTATGGCTAATGCTATGCTTGGTATCCATTTCAGTGGTAAAAGGACAGGTGACCGACACATTAAAGCTCAATATTTTTGATGGCCTAAAACAAGGATCCATCTCTGCCGACCATACGCCTTTTGACATAGGTCATATGCTTCTTGCATTCGACGGCTACACAACAAACCCCGTCCGGACGCCCGCAATTAATCCATTAATCTTGACTTTAACATTCAACAAGCCACTGAATATCCTGGCTTCCAGGCTTTTTATGATGACACCTGGAACCTGGGGATTAGAAACCGCTGCCAACCTTCAGGATATGGATACAAAGTCGGGAAGTTATCACGCTCTTTTTGAAAATGATCCCGTTTTCAATGCGGTCTGGGACTCGGCCAGTTTCACCCCCGTTTCAGCCAAGGTGATTCGACTGACGGCTTTTAGGACAGAAGGGGATAATTATGTCCACTTGAATGAATGGGAATTGTACGTAATAGAAACATTTCATTCCATTAAAATCTGTCCTGATGTTACGACTTTAATTCCCGGCGCCTCGCGGCACCTCAGCGCGTATGGCGTTGACAGCCAAAACAATCGCTTATTTCTGGAGCCCTCTTCTGTAAGCTGGGGAGTACAGAACGCCTCGGTTGCTTCGGTTTCTAGTCTTGGAAAAGTAAATGCCCTTTCGACTGGTAGCACGAACGTAACTGCCAGTTATCGTTCGTTAAGTGGTTCTGCCACTGTGCAAGTGATTCCCAGCTTCACACCGGTACTAGCGGAAAAAAAGCGCGTAAAGGTAGCTTTGGTGATCGAAAACCCACAGGAACCCTCGGCAGGAAATAAAAGATGGCACGAACTATTTGGCTGGCTCGATCCTGCGTCTTTAGCCGCCCAGATTGCCCATGATTTAACCGAAGCCAGCAATGGAACGGTTGAATTTGAGATAACCACCATTGATGGCTCGCCCCAGTTTTCCAGGCTGGATGGCTCACTATTGTCGCCTCAATTCCTTTTTGAAAAATTTTCTGAACCCGGAGGCTTCGATTCCTTACTCGCACTGGCAAACGCAGCAAGGGTTCACTACGATTACGAGGCCATGATTAACTACTATGATTTCTGTACGAAGAGAGAAGCCGGGATCTATGATGAAATATGGATCTACTCCCATCCGATAGCAGGTTTATCTGAATCTAAACTAGCAGGAAAAAATGCTTTTTTTTACAACTCCACTCCCCTCACCAACACGAGCTGTATTAAGCTATTGCCAATAACTGGCTTGAACTATGCCACTGGTACTGATGATGCTTTACATAGCTTTATACATAGAGTGGAAAATGCCATGTGGGTAACGTATGGTAGATGGGTAAATCCGGATCCGCGCCCGAACGATTTTGAGTTATTTACCCGAGTTGAATTGAACACGCCCAACTTATCTCATGTAGGTAATAGCCACATCCCTCCCAATGGCGTTGAGGACTATGATTTCGGCAACAAAACCCTGGTCACTAATTATGCCGATAACTGGTTTACCTATCCGCAGGTAACAAAGCAAACCAGATCCATCAATTGCGATGAATGGGCGTGTACACAGATCGGTTTTGTACGGTGGTGGTTTAGACACCTGCCTCGTTACCACGGCGTAACCAATGGCGTATTAAATGATTGGTGGCATTATCTTACTGATTTTGAAGGAGCCACCGCTTTAGCCAAAGCGGCTAATAATGGCTGCGAAAATGATCTTTCGCTCAGGGAACCGGAAAACCCGACAAATGTGGATACGGGACTGAACTATGCTTACTACCAAGGCTACTGGCGTCAACTACCGGACTTTAACACATTAACGCCCATCGCCTTAGGCAATATTGCCACGGTAGATTTGGCTCCTCAACGGAGAGCAAACAATTTCGCTCTCCGCTATACAGGCTTTGTAGAGATTCCTACCGACGGTACTTATACCTTCTATACTACTTCCGACGATGGCAGCAAACTATATATCGGCCACACGTTAGTGGTAGACAATGATGGGGCGCACGCCGTGAAGGAAGCTTCCGGAACAATAGGCTTGAAGAAAGGCAAGCACGCCATCACCATCGATTTTTTTCAAGCCTGGGGTGGACAAGTCCTCCGCGTCGATTATGCGGGGCCGGGAATTGCCAAGCAAGTCATTTCATCAACCGCCTTTTTCAGAGAGCCGTCTGATGGCTGCGGTAATGATCTTGCGCTCAGGGAACCGGAAAACCCGGCAAATGTGGCCACGGGTTTGAATTATGCTTACTACGAAGGCTACTGGCGTAATCTGCCGGATTTCAACATGGTAACACCGATTGCTTCTGGCAATATTGCCACAGTAGACCTTTATCCCAAGCGGCGAGGAGATAATTTTGCTTTCCGCTATACGGGCTTTGTAGAAGTGCCTGCCAACTGTATTTATACCTTCTATACCACTTCCGACGATGGCAGCAAACTATATATTGGCCACACGTTAGTGGTGGACAATGATGGGGCGCACGCCGTGAAAGAAGCTTCTGGTAGAATAGGCTTGAAGAAAGGCAAGCACGCCATCACCATCGATTTTTTCCAATCCTGGGGTGGGCAAGTCCTCCGGGTCGATTATGAGAGTGCGGGAATTGCCAAGCAAGTCATTTCGTCAACCGCCTTTTTCAGAGAACCGTCTGATGGCCAAGTTACTCATGAGGAGCCAGCCCGATTAGGCCTTCAATCAGACTTAGCAAACCAGACAATCTATCAGAGTGGGATTTCTATTTTCCCCAATCCTATCCATGAGCAAGTTACGATCAAACTGCCCCAAGGAGGAGAACAAGGTGCCAAGGTAACGCTTATGAGTATGAATCAAATGCGGGTTCACACCCAGGAAATGACAAGTACAGAAGCCGTTTTCGATTTGAAAGTTTTACCCGCGGGAATGTACATTATTATGATAGAAAACAGTCAACAAAAGGTAATCCATCGAATAATCAAACATTAAGTAGTTGTTCTGGATATCACTCAAGTCTCGCCGTAGCTGTTGAGGTTTATTGACAGGAGAGCCATTGACATTGTTGTTGAGCGGCTCTCCTTTTTATTTCACAAGTAAACGCTTGAGCAGCATTAAAATGAATCTGTAGGATCCTGGGCGTTGATTTTTTCTTGGAGATCGGTCCATCGATTGTATTCCTGTACAATCACTTCCAAATCCTTACTATGAAAATCTTTATTACGAATTCTTTCAGCCAGCTTCGGGTAATCGGAAAGGTGTTCGCTTAAGTCTTCCATCAAATACGAGTCTCGAATCAGCAACAGAGGGCCATCTCCTTTTTGTAAACAATAGTTATATTCGGTGTAGGAAAAGCCAGCATTATGTCCAGCCACCCCATTGATAGAGGGCGCTCCACTTCCTGGTTTATAGTGAGTGAGATAAGCACTAAGCTATAAATAAACGACACAAAAAGGTATCTTTACTGTATGCGCTA
>JAZKGK010000068.1:0-5579 GCA_040385915.1 Bacteroidota bacterium | reverse complement strand
GGTTGATCTGAATTTCAGATCAACCCCTTTCGGCTTCTTGGGCTTTGTATAAAAGCTAAAGCTTTTTCGTGTCTTTGCCCGAACCGGCAATAGAGTCGCGCATTTCCGTATCAGCCTTCATATTCTGCATTCGGTAGTAATCCATAATGCCGAGATGGCCGTTACGGAAGGCCTCGGCTATGGCTTGCGGCACCTGCGCTTCGGCCTCAATTACTTTGGCCCTGGCTTCCTGGGCTTTGGCCTTCATTTCCTGCTCTACAGCTACGGCCATTGCCCGACGTTCTTCGGCTTTGGCTTCGGCTACTTTCAAATCAGCATTGGCCTGATCTATCTGCAACTTGGCTCCGATATTGGTACCTACATCAATGTCGGCAATATCGATGGACAGAATCTGATAGGCCGTGCCTGCATCGAGCCCTTTCTGCAGGACCAGGCGGGAAATCTTATCGGGATTTTCTAATACTTCCTTGTGAGAAGTAGACGAGCCAATGGAGGTAACTATGCCTTCACCTACCCGCGCCAGGATGGTTTCCTCGCCGGCTCCTCCTACTAATTGGGCAATGTTTACGCGCACTGTCACCCGTGCTTTGGCAATTAACTGAATACCGTCTTGGGCTACGGCTGCTACGCTGGGCGTATTAATTACGCGCGGATTGACGGAAATTTGTACGGCTTCAAACACGTCCCTGCCTGCCAGATCAATGGCAGCGGCTTGTTTGAACGATAATTGAATATTGGCTTTGTCAGCTGAAATCAGTGCCTTAATGATCGAAGAAACCCGTCCACCTGCCAGATAGTGGGTTTCCAAATCATTGAGTGTGAGGTTTAATCCTGCTTTAGTGGCTGTAATGAGCGATTGTACAATCAGACTGGGTGGCACCTTTCGTATACGCATGGTAACGAGCTGAATCAAACTTACCCGCACATTGGAGAAGATGGCTGTGATCCATAAACCCACCGGAACAAAGTATAAAAAAGTAAAGAAGCCAATAATGGCAACAATCAAAATAAAGAGTACGCCTCCTAATTCACCCATAGGTCTTTGATTTAAGGTTAAATTTATAAGTAGTTAGGTATTAGCTGTTAGTGGTTAGGTATTAATTAATAGTGAAATTTTTCAAACTGCTTTTTCCTACTACCTAACAACCTAATTACTAATAGCTACTAAACACCTGCTTAGTCTATACCAATGTCACAAAAATCTTGTTGTCTTCTAGTCGGCAAACCTTGATTAAGCAACCAGCATCTATGAAAGTGCCTAACGAGTGAACCTCTGCTTCGCCACTCTTAAATGCTGCTTTACCCGATGGCCGCAGAGCCGAAATCGTTTTGCCCTCGTCACCCACACGTAGCAAAAAGCGTTTGTCGTCATTTACCCGACTGGAAATGGTGCTGGTCAGGGCAAAACGCTGCCATACTTTTGATTTGAAACTGACATATAACGCTACTATAGTAATGGAGGTAAAGCCAACCAGTACTACCATTCCAGTTTGTGTACCCAGTTGCCGGAAGCTAATATAGATACCGATCAGCGCTGCGATAAATCCCAAGATGCCAAAGATAGTAGTGCCCGGAATAAAGATGATTTCGACGATCATCAGGAGTAGACCGAACAAAAGCAATAACAATATGGCAATCCATTCAGTCATAAGATAAGTAGATAAAGCAACTAAACAAATCTATTAAAAATTGGCTATGATTAATAATAATTTGGATAAAAGCACTGGTTTGGCAAAAGAAAGGCCGCTTCGTTGGGAGAAGCGGCCTGCGTAAGTTGGCAAAACGGATGAATTTGGCTAGTGACTTTAGCAGAGCATATAATTTAACTAGTATCCAAACATCATTAAATCAATGCATTACCCAATCTATGGGCTAATAAATAACCACTACTTGCTAAACCTGCTTACGATTAATAATTTCTGGCAAATACGGCTCTTTGCTTAGAAGGCTTGCCCGAGTAAATACAGATCCCATCCTCTTCTTCGGCATCCAAGGCGATACAGCGGATCGTGGCTTTGGTTTCATCTTTAATCTTATCTTCCGTTTCGGAAGAACCATCCCAATGCGCCAGAATAAAGCCTCCTTTGCTATCCAACACCTCTTTAAACTCGGCGTAGGAATTTACGTGAGTCGTATTTTCCGCCTTGAATTTCAACGCTTTCTGGTAAATGTTTTCCTGAATGGCATTTAATAAGTCATCGACCTTTTGCTCAATGCCATCCATGGCCAATACCATCTTCTCTTTGGTATCGCGGCGAGCCACTTCTACCGTTCCATTAGCCAGGTCTTTCGGTCCGATGGCTATGCGTACAGGTACACCTTTTAGTTCGTACTCAGCAAATTTCCAGCCCGGCTTATACGTGTCGCGGTCGTCGAATTTGACAGAAATATTTTTGGCTTGTAACCCTTTCTTAATCCGATTGGCTACTTCGGAAACCTGCGCCAGTTCTTCGTCAGTTTTATAAATAGGCACAATTACGACCTGAATAGGCGCTAGTTTGGGTGGCAATACCAATCCTTCATCGTCGGAGTGAGCCATAATCAGCGCTCCAATCAGACGGGTGCTTACGCCCCAGGAAGTGCCCCATACATAATCCAGTTTCTGGGTCTTATCCGCAAACTTTACATCGAAAGCTTTCGCAAAATTCTGTCCCAGAAAGTGGGAAGTTCCTGCTTGCAGTGCTTTTCCGTCCTGCATCAGTGCTTCGATACAATAGGTTTCTTCTGCTCCGGCAAAACGCTCATTGGCCGTTTTTTTACCCCGAATGACTGGCATACCCATAAACTGTTCGGCAAAGGTGGCGTATACATCCAGCATTTGCTCAGTTTCAGCAATGGCCTCCTGTGCCGTGGCGTGAGCGGTGTGCCCTTCTTGCCACAAAAACTCCGTGGTGCGCAGGAACAAGCGGGTGCGCATTTCCCACCGTACGACATTCGCCCACTGATTGATCAACAAAGGCAAGTCACGGTAAGACTGAATCCAATTTTTATAGGTGCTCCAGATGACGGCTTCACTCGTAGGGCGCACGATGAGTTCCTCCTCCAATTTAGAGTCAGGATCTACCATCAGCGCTCCCTTTTTATCAGGATTTAATTTGAGTCGGTAATGTGTAACCACAGCGCATTCTTTGGCAAACCCTTCCGCGTTTTTTTCTTCAGCCTCAAATAAACTTTTGGGTACAAACAAAGGAAAATAGGCATTGGTATGACCCGTATCCTTAAACATTTTATCGAGGGCAGCCTGCATTTTCTCCCAAATGGAATAGCCATAAGGCTTAATTACCATACAACCGCGTACGGAGGAGTTTTCGGCCAGGTCGGTTCGCTTTACCAGCTCATTATACCATTCCGAGTAGTTTTCGCTTCTTTTGGGTAGTGATTTGCTCATGACGATAGTTCAACAGAAAATTGTGGGCGCAAAAATAGGAAATACTGAGTAGATGTGCTGATGAGTAGAGATCCTTATGTGCAAATGAATTACCAAAACGTCAATCTATGGGCACAAGTCGCTTCTTGTAGCCAAATAGCAAATATACCAAGGCCAATGCGGCACAGGCAGCGGACATATAAAAGGTGGTAGGGATCATAGTTGGATCATTGCCATAAACCCAACCAGCCATCAAGGCGCCAATGCCAATCCCGGCTTCTAAGGCAATGTACATGGTGGCGATGGCTCTTCCCCGGTGGTCGGGATGGCTCATATCAATAGTCCAGGCCGATATCGAGGGAGAAGACATTCCCATGGCTATACCCAGGAAAGCGGCTGCTGTCAATAAGGTAAACGGGGAAGTGGCCATACCGATGAGTGTAAATGACAGGGCTAAAATAGCCACCGAGATTTTGATGATCATGACGCGGCCATATCGATCCGATACCTTTCCCGCCACAAAGCGAATAGCCAAAGAAGTCACGGTAAATACTGTTAAGAATAATCCTTTGTTTTTTATGCCCAAGTGTTCGCTCCAGTCGGGCGCAAGGGTAAGCACTACACCAAAGCCAACATAGGTTAGCAGGGTAACCAAAGCGGTAGGCAATACCAACGGCTCTATTATTTCGTGCCTGGAAATGCGGAGCAATGACCAGCGAAAAGGCACTTTGTTGGCCAACGTTTCCTTCATATTCAGTAAAATCAGAATAGAGAGCAGCGCAAAGGCAGACGAACAATAGAAGACAAAGTTGAGTGATAAAGCCCTGGTCAATGGACTACCCATGATGTAGCCAACAGTCGAACCGGTAGCCGCACAAAGCCCCTGAATGCCCATGGCCTCGCCCCGATGGCTGGCTGGAACAATGTCAGCGACGTAAGCAGAAGTGCCCGTAGGCTTGAAACCCGTAGAGAAACCATGCATCAGTCTAAGCAGCATAAAAGCCGATACTACGGAGAGAAGCGGGTATAAAAATCCGCAGATAAAGCATACCAGCGAGCCAAAAGCCATCACAGGAACACGCCCAATAGTATCGGCTAGCTTGCCACTAAACGGACGTGAAAGACCCGCTGTAAGGGTAAATAGCGCAATAATAAACCCTTTGTAGGCTGCTCCACCTATGCTGCTTAAGTAGGCTGGTAATTCCGGGATAATCATGTTGAAGCTGGCCGTGAAGAGGAACGAACTTAAACTAAGAAGGCCAAACTGTAGATTGTAAATGGGGTGAACTGGTTTCAACATCAATTAGATTGAGTGGGCAAATTAAACAGATTTTTGTCAGGCAGCAGCAGAATATCTCAAAAGGAAGGGCAACTTTTTCAGTGTAATTAGAAAATAATTTAATAATGCTTTAATTATATAATTTAAATAACTAATCATACGTTTACACACGGAAGTCATCCATATGCTCCTAAAATCCCTCTTTACCCTTATTTTTTAACTGTATGAAAAGAAAAACCTTACTTATTTCAATTGGAGCCTTGCTAAGCCTAGCAGGCATTTGGTATTTTGCCTCAGCCAAGGAAAGCAAAAATGCTGACTTGCTGGTGCAAGTGAAAAAAGGCCAGTTTGAAGTAGTAGTGCCCGCTACCGGCGAGTTAGAAGCCAAAAATTCAGTTCGTATTGTAGGG
Source organism: Bacteroidota bacterium (assembly GCA_040385915.1). GTDB lineage: Bacteria > Bacteroidota > Bacteroidia > Cytophagales > ES-bin-26 > ES-bin-26. The sequence goes on along the minus strand of JAZKGK010000068.1, from coordinate 523 downwards.
CCATCTGCTCTTCCATCGGTAAACATCTATACTATGAAGATCGCCAACTTGGTGGCCGAAGGAACCAAGGTAAAAAAGGGAGAATTTGTGTCTTCATTAGACGAGACAGAGATCAGAACCAAATTAAGAGAAAGAGAAACTGAACTGCAAAAGAGGCAGTCAGAATATACGCAAACCGAATTGGATACAGCACTAACCTTGCGGGCTTCTCGTGATGAGTTGACCAACCTGGCTTTTGCGGTTAAAGAAAAGGATATCATTTTAGAGCAATCTAAGTACGAACCGCCCGCCACCATTCGCCAGGCTGAAATTGACAAAGAAAAGGCGAACCGTAACTATCAGCAAGCCAAGCAGAATTACCTACTCAAAAAGAAGCAGGCAGTAGCTCGCATGCAGAATATGTCGGCGTCGCTTTCCCAGGAACAAGGAGGGTTACAACAAATTCAGAAACTGTTAGGACAATTCCAGATTTTAGCCCCAGAAGATGGCATGGTCATTTATCTTCGCGATTGGCACGGGAACA
>JAZKGK010000067.1:0-49678 GCA_040385915.1 Bacteroidota bacterium | reverse complement strand
TCACCAACAACTGAGGGCAGGCCAAGTCGGAAGTTAGTGCTCCTCCGACTGGTCTCATCGTCTGCTAAGACCTAACCATCGAGGTAGCCGGAGCCAGAGGGAATACTTGAGTTGGTAGATAAAAAGGGAAGCCCCAATCGGTCGTCGGTTGGGGGCTTTTTGTATTTACAAAGTTTTAAGTTTGGCGGCTTTGATTAAGTTATCCAGGGCATAGAAGATATGACCCTGGTCATATTCGGGAAGCTTGGAGAGTTCCAGCATGCGTTTTAAGAGTTCCTTATCTAACAACTGATCGGTTTTACCCACCAGGTAATCCACTGATACTTCCAACACATCGGCAATCTTAATGACCACCTCCCAACTGGTCTTAGCGTCCGTTCAATGCTGTCAACTTAAGGATAAACAGGTGCTTTCCTCCTCCATGTTGTCATCCTGAGCGGAGCGAAGGAACTTGTTATGGAGTTACCACTAAACAAATAATAAGGTCCTTCGCTCCGCTCAGGATGACAATCGCCTGTATAAAGTGGTGGCCATGTTCCTTAAGTTGACAGCATTGAGCGTCCGTTAAGACCTAATCCATTAAGGGGAAAGCTAAGCGGGTAGTTAACGCTCTAGCACCAACTGGTCTTAGCGGACGCTAAGACCTAACCACCAAGGGGAAAACTAGGCTGGTAGTTGATATTCCTGGCAGTTGGTCTTAAACAGTGAAGCCCCTAATCGTTCGTCGGTTGGGGGCTTTTTTATTGTGGCAGGGCTTATCATGTTAGCAACTACCAGCCATTAGCCCTGTCAGTCGAATGGGCACTACATTTTTAGGCTTGCCTATTAAATCCTTCTGATTTTAGCGTGTGGTTGATATATATAGTACTTGTAGTAAATAATTAGCAGGTGGTAGAGAAAATACAATACTCCCGTGGCTATAGTTAGCATTAGTAAAAAGGTGGTTATTGGCTTGAGGGAAGTAAGTTGACAGAGTGTTAGCAGAAGAATGCTAGCAAGAGTGGCGTTCAGGGAGTGGACGAAGAAGGGCTCCTCCCGGTTACTATGCTGGCAGTAGAACCACCATGCTACGGATGCTACGCTAATCAGAATGGCTACACTGGTATAGATGATAAAGGCTTGGTGATAAGCCAGCAAAAAAGGCAAAGTAGCTTGTCCATCCTTGTAGTAAAAAATTCCCCATTGTTGTAAGAGCTGAACGGCTTGTTGGCCATCCGTCAAGAGACTGGCACAAGATCCTAAAAATACCAGGGCGGTGGCTACTCTAGTAAGCATAGAGGCAATGAATTAAGAGGCTAATAAATTAGAGAGATTATCTTTGAGCCGTTTTTTAGAGACCAGCCCAGCAATAATGGTAAATAAACACTTATGCTCCAACTCTTCTATCAGTTGCCCTCCCGATTAGTCTTAGCATCTGCTAATCACTGACCAGCGCCCCTGCCTCCCTCTTATAAAATAGTACTTTTCTAAGCCAGGGCGAGCCCAACAGAGAGCCGTTTGTCCAATATGCCTTCACTGTGCTCCACTCTTCGCTCACCCTGCCTGTTATAGTACTTTTCTGAGCTTATATCACTTTTACTTCCGTATCGATATTCCCCGGAAAGTCGTTGGCTCGGATGGTGATCTTATCCCCATCCAGGCTGGCATTGGCTTTGGTAGCCGTGTAGAGCCAATCAATAACATTGGGCTGTTGAAGGGCATTACCTTTTTCGACCAGACTACCATCCGTATTTTCGATGGTAACATGCACATCATCCACCCGGAAATTGTCCATCACCCGGATGCGAATCGTGTCGCCCACCTTCCCCGTATAATTCGTAAACTCGATTTCCTCAATATCGGGTCCTCGCAGGAAGTCAGCCACGGCTACCGTATAAGGGTTAGGGTGAATTTCATCCGTGGCTGCCTGATAAGCGGCCTTGGTCACCGGATTGAGCATCTGTGCCTTGGCAAAGAAGGCAGCCTGCTGGAATCGGTCGCGTTGAACTTTCTGTTTTTCACTCAATTCACCACTCTGAGTAGGAGGAGTGGAAACAATGGTACGGCCTCCGACTTGACGGAATACGATAGCACCACCCAATTCGCCGCTCAGGCCTTGGGTTATGATGTTCTTTTTAACTACTGCCATGGGGGAAAGTTTAGTTTGGAAATGAAGCAAAGAATCACACCATTCAAGGTTATGCTCATTCTAGAAAGAATGCTCAGCAAGTAAGCAAAAAAAACAAATAATTTACACTAAGCATTACCTTATTATTCGGCCTATTTTTTTATTTTTTCAAAAAATACCTCGATTTATGTGTGTAGAAATAATGAACTATATTGAGATAACACCTGATTACCCTCGTCTGAACGGCTGCCTCAATTCCATTTCTTATATTTTCAGGCTTACTAAGAAATTCTCAGCTAATCTCATTGGCATCGAAGGCCTTTTTTATGGCCTTAATTACATCGCTGGTAGCCTGGGGTGAGCTCGGCGCGTGCGGATCGCCAATGCTGAGCCAGAAAGACACAACCAAAGTAATGTTGTCGCCATCAAGGCTGCTATAATGAAACTCCAGCGGACTTTCCGGGTCGTGAAAACCTAAAGCTTGAACAGTATCCAGCGTTAATTTCTCTACCCGATCCAAGTCGTTCTTTCGAGAAACCTTCCATTGAATCTGTAACTGATTCCCTCCTATTTTACTATGGTTAATAATAGGATTTTCGAATATGCGGCGGCTAGGAATTTCAATTTCCTGTCCTGCAAAATTATCCAGGATAGTAGAACGGATTTTTATCTCCTTTACCTTTCCCCTAAATCCGTTGGTTTCGATAATATCGCCTACCCGAATAGGTTCGCCGATGGTGATAAATATGCCGGACAACAAGTTGGCAGTCAAGTCCTGAAAGGCAAACCCCAGCGCCAGCCCGATAATTCCTGCCCCAGCTAGCAGCGAAGCCACCGTTTTTTCCAATCCTACAATACCCAACGCGATAAATATACCGACCAAAATGACCAAGCGAGAGACAATTAGCCCAGCCAGTGATACCAGCGATACATTATGGCTAATGCGTTCTACTAGGTTGACAATAATTTTTCGGACGTAGCGGGCTACAAAAGCGGACAACAGAATAATGAGGATAGCCACGACGAAATTAGGCAGGTTGGCTACCAAAGTCTCGGTCCAGCGAGTAATCTTTCGGAATAGAATTTCGTATAAGTGCGTGAAAGTTAACATATCAGAAAATTTATAAATCCCAGGATTGTCTCAATAAGGGCGAAGTTAAGTAGTTGTATTGATGGTTTTGACCCAAAGCAGGATAAAAAGCGCGATTTTGCCTATATTTACTATACCATCCCAGTACTAAATCCTTCTCTCCAAAAAGATGGGTGAGAAGTAAATGATACATAAATAATGAATTTCAAACTCACTTCGGAATATCAACCCACCGGCGACCAACCGCGTGCGATTGTCCAATTGGTACAAGGCATTGAAGCAGGCGAACCAGCGCAAACCCTGCTGGGCGTAACGGGCTCAGGAAAGACCTTCACCGTTGCCAATGTAATTGCACAGGTAAACAAGCCTACGCTGGTGCTAAGCCATAACAAAACCCTGGCAGCCCAATTGTACGGTGAATTCAAGCAGTTTTTTCCCGATAATGCAGTAGAATACTTTATTTCCTACTATGATTACTACCAGCCGGAGGCGTTTATTCCTACGACCAATACCTACATTGAAAAAGATTTGGCCATTAATGCCGAGATTGAAAAACTGCGCCTGAGTGCCACTTCAGCCCTTGTTACAGGCCGTCGTGATGTTATTGTAGTGGCATCAGTATCGTGCATTTACGGTATTGGCAACCCCGAAGAATTCAGCAAAAGCGTGGTTCGCCTGGCCGTAGGCGACCAAATCAGCCGGAATAAATTTCTGTTTTCGCTGGTACAGATTCTATATAGCCGCACCGAGGTAGAATTTAAGCGGGGAAACTTCCGCGTGAAGGGAGACACCGTAGATATATTTGTAGCCTACGCCGATTTTGCCTACCGTATCTTCTTCTTTGGCGATGAAATTGAGGCCATTCAGCGGGTTGATCCGGAAACAGGCCGCAAGTTTTCGGATGAGAACATGATTTCCATTTTTCCAGCCAACCTCTTTGTCACGGGCCAGGATGCTATGAACCGCGCCATTCACGAAATACAGGATGATTTGGTCGCACAAATCAGTTATTTCGAGAAGGAAGGCCGGTATATTGAAGCCAACCGCATCAAAGAACGGACGGAGTTTGATATGGAAATGATGCGCGAACTGGGCTATTGCTCCGGCATTGAAAACTATTCGCGTTATTTCGACCGCCGCCGACCTGGCCAACGCCCCTTCTGTCTGCTCGACTATTTCCCCAGCGACTACCTAATGGTGATTGACGAAAGCCACGTCACTATGCCGCAAGTTCGGGCCATGTGGGGCGGAGATCGCTCGCGCAAGGAGAGTCTGGTAGATTACGGTTTCCGGCTTCCCTCTGCCTTAGACAATCGCCCGCTCAAGTTCGACGAGTTTGAAGATAAGATTGCCCAAGCCATTTTTGTCAGCGCTACACCTGCCGACTACGAGCTGCGCCGTTCAGAAGGTGTGGTAGTAGAGCAGCTTATCCGTCCAACCGGCTTGCTCGATCCACTCATTGAAATCCGCCCCAGTCTTAACCAGATTGACGATTTGCTGGAAGAGATTGACCAGCGGGTAAAATGGCACGAACGCGTACTCATAACCACGCTTACCAAACGAATGGCCGAAGAACTCAGCAAATACCTGGATCGCGTGGGAGTAAAATGCCGCTACATTCACTCGGAAGTGAAGACGTTGGAACGAGTAGAAATTCTGCGGGAACTGCGCCTGGGCGTATTCGATGTGCTTATTGGCGTAAACCTCTTGCGCGAAGGACTAGATTTACCCGAGGTGTCATTAGTAGCCATTATGGATGCCGATAAAGAAGGCTTCCTGCGCGATGCCCGCTCTATGATTCAGACCATTGGCCGGGCAGCGCGTAACGAACGGGGCAAAGTGCTGATGTACGCTGACAAGATCACTGGTTCGATGGAACAGGCGATTGACGAAACCAATCGTCGTCGCAAAATTCAGGAAGAACACAACACTGCGAATGATATTACCCCGCGCACAGTGCTCAAAAGCAAGGAAGCCATTATGGGACAAACGAAGGTCGCCGATTCGTATCATTCTCCCAAGCCTTATTACGAAGAGCCCGAAGAGATCAACGTAGCTGCCGATCCTATTGTGGCCTATATGACCAAGCCTGAACTGGAAAAACTGGCACTACGCACCCAAAAGCAAATGGAAAAAGCCGCCAAAGAACTCAACTTTATGGAAGCGGCCCGCCTAAGAGACGAATTGCTGGGAATTCAAAAGCTAATCCAAGGAAAGTAAGTGAATATGCGGATTAGCAGAGGTGCAGATTAGTAGATGAAATGCAATAAATTTAATCAGTTAAGAAAAAACTCATTGTTAATTGTTAATTGTTAATTGTTAATTGTTAATTGTTAATTGTTAATTGTTAATTGCTCATTGTCAACCGCCTTTACCGTTTCGTTTATTTTTGAGGCTTTTGGTGAGTTCCTGAATAGCTTCTTTCATATCACGGTCAGCGACCATGACGTCATTAACAGTCTGAATGGAGTGAATAACGGTGCTATGATCGCGCCCTCCGAAGTGATAACCGATAGATTTGAGCGAGAGGTCAGTATGTTCCTTGGCCAGATACATGGCAATTTGGCGGGGCATGACGACCTCTTTTTTGCGACTTTTATCTTTCAAATCGCTTACCTGAATATTAAAATGCTCTGCAACCAACTGCTGAATAGATTCCACACTCACGATCTTCTCTACATTCTGCACAATGTGGTGCAGGGTTTTCTTGGCCAGATCCAGGTCAATTTCCTTGCGGTTGAGCGAAGCCTGAGCCATGAGCGAAATAATTACCCCTTCCAGTTCACGCACGTTGGTATCTACACTATGCGCTAAGTACTCGATTACGTTGTGCGGAATATAAATGCCGTCAGCCATCAGCTTTTTCTGAATGATGGCAATGCGGGTTTCCAGGTCAGGTTGCTGCAAATCAGCCGTTAAGCCCCACTTAAAACGTGAAAGCAAGCGTTCCTGCATACCTTTCAGCTCGCGTGGCGGACAGTCGCTCGTCATAATGATCTGCTTTCCGGCCTGGTGTAAGTGATTAAATATATGGAAGAAGATCTCCTGGGTACGTTCTTTCCCAGCCAAAAACTGCACATCGTCAATAATCAGCACATCTATCTGTAAGTAGAAATTGGTAAAATTGGGCAGACTATTGTTTCGGATCGCGTCAATAAACTGGTTGGTAAACTTCTCTGAAGAGACGTAAAGGACAAACTTGTTTTCAGTGCCATTTTTGATACAATTACCAATGGCTTGAACCAAGTGCGTTTTGCCCAGTCCTACGCCACCATACAACATCAATGGGTTGAACGAAGTAATCCCAGGCTTCTGTGCTACCGCATAACCAGCCGAACGTGCCAACCGGTTGCATTCGCCCTCTACAAAGTTATCGAAAGTATAGTGCGGGTTCAGGTAAGAATCCAGCTGTAGCGAATCCAGATCTTTCAGATCAAATGGACTGCGCATGGTATCTACCGGAGACGCATCGGGTCGTTGGTTTTTGGAATTAGACGATTTGGCCGTGGGGATGTTAATAACCAACGGACGGTGCTTATCGTTGCCTTTGTCTACAATAATGGAATACTCAAGCCGACCAGAAGGCCCCAATTCAGAATCAATCGCTTTGCGAAGCAAATGCACATAATGTTCCTCTAACCATTCGTAAAAAAACTGGCTAGGTACCTGGATAGTCAATACATTGTTCGCCAGCCTTACGGGAACGATGGGCTCGAACCAAGTTTTATAACTTTGTTCGGCCATGTTCTCCCGAATAACGGTTAAACAATTACTCCATATTACGTGACAGTCGTTCAGCATTCCTCTAAAAAAGGAAAAATAGATTCAGGAAAAAGGGTTTTAATGTGTAGAAATTTTACTTTCAACACGGCTCTAGCACCACGCATTTCTGCAAAGGGGGTGACAAAAGTGGAAAAAAATAGTGGAACAAAAAAATCAATTCTTAACGAAATATCTCATATTTTTCCCTAATGAAAACAATCAAAATGCCTGTATACTAAGTAATTACTTGAGTAAAAACCCCTACCCGCTTATTAGTAAAGGCTTGTGATATAGCGTATTGAACTAAGAAAAAAAATCTTTTAATAAATGGCTAAAAATACAATGGTAAAGATAGTTTCTCGCTTTAGAGAGAGAAATAGCAAAAGAAAAAAGGCATCATCCATTTTTATAGGAAGCTCCCTTTTTTAAGGTAGGAAGAATGGCAGAATCATTTACCTTTACCTTTCCATTTTCAAGAGAATGGCAGTACAAACGAGATTAACACGCATTTTAAATCATTCTCTATCCGATGAATCAAATGACTAAGGATAACCATTTGTTTGAGGGATTTGCCCCCATAAGCAAAGCACAGTGGCACGCACAGGTAATAAAAGACCTGAAAGGTAAAGACTTTAGCACCTTGCGCTGGTATACCGACGAAGGGTTAGTAGTAGAACCTTATTATGCCGCAGAAGACATGAATAGCCTCCCATGGCAGGCTATTCAGCAAGCACAAAGGAAAGGTTCTTCAGGTCACTGGCTCAATCGCGAAACCATTACTTTCACGGATGCAAAAACCACTTGCCAAGCAGCCATCACCGCGCTGAGCAAAGGAGCTGATGCGCTTACTATCGATCTCAGCCAAGCCGAAGTCCCTGCAATTGACTTTGCCCGCTTGCTCCACGGCATCCGCCTTACCGATGTGCCTGTTACCTTTCAAACCGTTCGGCAGTCGACCCAGGTTTTGGAGGCGCTTGGTAAAATCACCTCTTATCAAATCAAAGGCTCGCTCAATGATGATCCATTGGCGCTCTGGATGCAAGACGGCCTTTGGTTACCAGACACCTGGCCACAATTGGCCTCTTTACTTAAAGAAACACAACATTTGTATGGGCGACAACAGGCTGCGGGTCAGGCACGTCGAACCGAACCCTCCACAAACTTTCGCCCATTAACTATTAACAGCCACCATTTTCACCAGGCTGGTGCCAATGCGGCACAGGAATTAGCTTTTACTCTTTCCTCCGCCGTTACTTATCTGGATAAACTGACCGAGGCAGGACTATCTGCCGATGAAATAGTGACTGCCATGGAATTTTCGGTTTCGACCGGAACGAATTACTTAATGGAAATTGCCAAACTACGGGCGCTGCGCTATTTATTCAACCAAATTCAGGTAAGCTACGGAATGGCTCATCCTATTCCGGTATTTATCCACGCCCAAACATCAGCCTATTACCAAGCAACACTTGAACCTTATACCAACCTTTTGCGAGGAACAACCGAAGCCATGGCCGCTGCTATTGGTGGCTGCAATGCCTTGACAGTGCTTCCATTCGATGTGCCTGCTGGCGCTGGCAGTTCTACCGAATTTTCTCAACGCATCGCCCGCAACGTCTCTACAATTCTTCGAGAGGAGGTTTATTTAGATAAAGTCATCGACCCGAGCGCTGGCTCGTATTACCTGGAAAATCTAACCTATCAATTAGCTAACCAAGCCTGGAGTATTTTCCTGGAGATAGAAACGCTGGGAGGGCTCATGCCTGCCTTTGAGCAAGGTTGGGTACAGGCTGCCGTAGAGAAAAGCTATCGGCAACAGACAGAACAATTGCAGGCGGGTAAACGCATTATGGTAGGCGTAAATAAGTACCGAAACAAGGCCGATACAGAAAGCAAGCTCCCCTTTGAAGAACCTATTTCAAAAGCAGGCAAGCTGCCCCTGCTAAAAAAACGTCGGTTGGCTACATGGGTGGAATAAACCCAGAACGCAAGGTCGACAGCGTTCAAAACGCTGCCGACCTTCAATGAAGGGTATAATCTTTCTTGCAAAACAATGACTCAGGCACGCTACAAACAGCTAACGGTTAACAAATGAAACCCGATTTCTCTCAAATAAAAATAGCGCTTGGTAATCCAAATGGAAAAAGCTTGGAAAGTTTGGAAGCTTCCAAACCCTGGCGCACTGCCGAAGGAATTCCAGTTAGTCCACAGTTCCGCGCAGACGATGGGCAAAAGAGCGAAATACTACGGTTTTCTGCTGGCCTTCCCCCCTATTTGCGTGGACCATACAGTACCATGTACGTCATGCAACCGTGGACTATTCGGCAGTATGCTGGCTTTTCTACTGCCGAAGATTCCAATGCCTTTTACCGCCGCAACCTGGCTGCTGGACAAAAGGGGCTATCGGTAGCATTCGACCTGGCCACGCACCGGGGCTACGATTCCGACCATCCACGCGTAATGGGCGACGTGGGTAAGGCAGGCGTAGCCATAGATTCTATCCTGGATATGAAAATCCTTTTCGATGAGATTCCGCTCGACCAGATGTCTGTGTCTATGACAATGAATGGGGCGGTACTTCCGATTATGGCTTTCTATATTGTAGCTGCCGAAGAACAAGGCGTGCCGCCCGAAAAATTGAATGGAACCATTCAGAATGATATTCTGAAAGAATTCATGGTGCGCAATACCTATATTTATCCACCCGAGCCTTCTATGCGCATCATCGCCGATATTTTTTCCTACACGGCGAAACACATGCCCCGCTTCAACTCCATCAGTATCAGCGGTTATCACATGCAGGAAGCGGGTGCCACCGCCGACCTAGAACTAGCCTATACCCTAGCGGACGGACTAGAATACCTTCGTACGGGCATTCGGGCTGGGCTGGACATCGACGATTTCGCGCCGCGCTTGTCCTTCTTCTGGGCTATTGGCATGAATCATTTTATGGAAATTGCCAAGATGCGTGCTGGCAGATTATTGTGGGCAAAAATTGTTCAGCAGTTTAATCCTAAAAACGATAAATCGTTGGTTCTGCGCACCCATTGCCAAACTTCAGGCTGGAGTTTAGCCGAGCAAGACCCTTTCAATAATGTTACCCGCACCTGTGTAGAAGCGCTTGCAGCAGCTTTTGGACATACGCAGTCGTTACACACGAATTCACTCGACGAAGCCATTGCTTTACCTACCGATTTTTCAGCACGCATCGCCCGCAATACCCAATTATATTTGCAGGAAGAAACCCAAATTTGCCGTGCTGTCGACCCTTGGGGTGGTTCATACTACGTAGAATATCTCACGCAGGAATTGGTAAAGAAAGCCTGGCAATTGATTGAGGAAGTAGAAACGCTGGGTGGCATGTCAAAAGCGATTGAAACCGGCTTACCCAAAATGCGGATTGAGGAAGCTGCCGCACGCAAGCAAGCACGTATCGACGCAGCAAAGGATATCATTGTGGGTATCAATAAGTTTCGCCCGGATAGTGAACAGAAAATCGATTTGTTGGAAGTAGATAACCAGGCAGTCCGGCTATCTCAGATTGAAAGACTAAATCGCCTTAAGGCCGAACGAAATAACCCACAAGTAGAAGCCGCCTTGGCCAACATTACCCACGCCGCTCATACTGGCGAAGGTAATTTACTGACACTGGCCGTAGATGCGGCCCGAAAAAGAGCTACCTTAGGCGAAATCTCTATGGCAATGGAAAAAATATTTGGTCGACACAAAGCCACCATCCGGACAGTGTCGGGTGTGTACGCTAGCGAAGTGTCGGACGATGAGAACTTTCGCGTAGCTAGAGAAATATCGGATCGCTTTGCAGAAGTAGAAGGCCGCCGCCCGCGTATTATGGTGGCTAAAATGGGACAAGATGGCCACGACCGGGGAGCCAAAGTAATTGCCACCAGCTTTGCCGACCTGGGTTTTGATGTAGACATTGGGCCACTGTTTCAAACACCCGAGGAAGTGGCTCGCCAGGCCGCAGAAAATGACGTACATTTTGTAGGCGCTTCCAGTCTGGCTGCTGGACATAAAACACTGATACCTCAACTCATTGCAGAACTGAAAAAGCTGGGCAGGGAAGATATTATGGTGATTGCTGGCGGCGTTATTCCACCTCAGGACTATGATTTTCTTTATCAATCGGGCGTAGTAGGCATATTTGGGCCAGGAACGGTTATCTCAGTGGCAGCACAAAAAATTCTAAAGAACTGGTTAGACGAGACTTAAGTCGTATTCATAAATCAATCTTAATCATTAAATACATCTAATAATTTTTCTTCGTTGCGTTGTTTTTTTCCTTTTTCAAACAATATTTAAATTAACATTTCGCTTAATCGTAAAGTATACGGCATTAGTGAAGAAGTTTTTAAGACTTAGAAATATTTCTCAACGTAATCTTGAAAATACTTACACATCATTAGTACAGAAAAAAAATATTCAATACATTTCGCTTTTAAAGCAAAGAATTACCGATTTTACAACATTTATTCTTTTAATACGTACAACGTCCCGAATCAGAAAAGGGATTATAGCAGTAGCGAATTTTAACTTTAAACCCAACCTAAACAGTAAGACACCCTATGAAAAAATCACTAATCGTTTGTGCATTGCTTACCTCAATGTGGGCTTGTACTGAACCAAAAGAGACTCCAGAGTATAAAGCACTGGCTCGTGCAAACGATTCTCTGGCCACCCAAGTAAGTTCAAGGGATCAGCAAATTGAAGAATTTGTTAATTCGGTAAATGAAATAGAAAATAACCTTGCCGCAATTGATAAAAACCAATTAGCGATCAGTGATCTCAAAAAAGAAGGAGAAGTAAAACAGAAAGATAGAATCAATGAAATAATCAAAGGAATTGATTCTTATGTAGTTGAGAATCGCCAGAAATTGGAAAGACTTGAAAAGCAACTAAAAGACTCCAAAAATAAAAGTGCTGGTCTAACCAAATTGGTAGGTCAATTGAGAGAATCTATTGCTGAAAAAGAGCAACAAGTAAATGAATTGCTAGCTACCATTTCTGTTCTGGAAGGCGAGCGTGACACGTTGCGTAGCACTGTTACCCGTAAGGAGGCTGAAATTGCTGAGAAAAATACGGAGTTAACAAGCAAACAGCAGGTGATTGATGAAAAAGAAACCAACCTTACCACCGCTTATTACAAAATTGGCTCACGCAAAGAGTTGCTGGCAGAAGGCATCATTTTGAAGTCAGGTGGCGTATTGGGCGCAGGAAGAACATTCAAATTGTCGCCTAAAATGAATGGCAGTAGCTTTACCACTGTTAATACTAAAAACGTCTCTGAAATTGAGATGGGCAATACAGACAAGAAAAATGTACTCAGCACCCACCCTTCGGATTCTTATTATTTCGTGAAGTCTGATGGACAGGTATTGCTTAAAATTGTTGATCCTGTAAAATTCTGGAGTGTATCCAAGTATTTGGTAGTAGAAATTGACAAGTAGTAAATTTCCCTACACTACCCAACAAAAGAGCCTCTTTCAGACGAAAGAGGCTCTTTTGTTGGGTAGTATATCAGTTGTTGTTAACACACCAACTGCTCCACTGCATTCCAAATCAAATCATTTTCATATCCTTTGCCTATGGCATAACGCAATAGCTTTTGTTTTTTCATTAGTGGATCTTCATCTTTCAAAGAGGTTTTCTTCTTTTCCAGCAATTGGTAAAGCGCCTGGCGATATTCCTCCTCCTCAATCCCTTTCATTCCCAACTTGATGCAGTTTTCGGATAGCCCGCGCGCCCGCAATTCCTGCCTTATTTTAAGGCGTCCCCAATGCAAAATCCGGAATTTACCACCGGCAAACGCTTGTGCGAAGCGCTCCTCATTTACAAAATTTTCCTCAATCAAGCGGGCAATAACCATCTCCGCATCTTCTCCCCGAATATTCCATTCGCGAAGTCTTTCTTTCACTTCATCCTGGCTACGTTCCTGATAAGCACAATAGGAACTTGCGCGCAGATAGGCCTCTTTTACATCGTATAATTTGGCTTCGCTATGCGGAGCTTTTCTTAATAAAGACATCGTTTTAAATTTATTTTAGTTCTGTTGACGGTAGAAAGCAAATCTAAGTTACTGGTAATAATCCCAATATAGAGTAAAAGGTAAGCACTTTTAAAATTCACCTCCTCTATCTTTGGTGAATAGAACAAATATACTAATATTCTGCCATCAAATGCCAATATATAAATAGATTATTTTGAAAAACAGAACGGCTATTTTTCTCCTTTTTGCAGCCAACGCCATCTCAGGTTTTGCACAGGGGCTATCTATGATTGCTATACCTTGGTACTTTGCTCGATATCAGCAGGGTACCTCCTTTAACTTTCTCTATGGATGCGCTACTTTCTTAGTGCTATTTTGGAGTTTGTACGCTGGCACCTTAGTAGACCGTTTTCCTCGTAAGCAAGTTTTTCTTATTACCAATCTCGTGCAGGGAGTGGTGATATCGGCTATAGCCGCTTATGGTTGGTATTATGGCCTTACCACGCCCCTTATTGCAGCGGTTTTCCTCATCACATTTTTTGGCTACCAAATCCATTACCCCAATCTTTATGCCTTTGCCCAGGAAATCTCTGATCCAAGCGACTATAAGCGAATCACTTCCAACATTGAAATAGTGGGACAATCGACTTCTCTCCTTTCTGGCGGTGCAGCAGCTATTTTATTAGAAGGATGGCATGGGCAAGCCAAGTCTTGGTTTGGTCAATCCTTATCAATAAGTCTGGACATCCCACAGTTGGAACTGTACCACATTTTTGCCCTTGATGCATTGACTTATTTACTCTCTTTTGGACTGATTTGCTTCATTCGCTACCTACCTTACCGTTCATTGCAGAGAGAATCAGGTACACTGCTCAAGCGCTTACGTGCAGGATTCACCTATTTGCGGCTGCATCCTTTAATTTTACTTTTTGGCCTCCTGTCTTTTAACGTGTTTGTAGCGGCAGTCGTACAGCTACAGGCTCTGTTGCCTATGTATATTACAAACCATCTACAGGAAGGAGGACAAGCATTCGGGCTGGCTGAACTCACGGGCTCTCTAGGAGCTATGTCAGCAGGAATACTGGTAAGGCGGATCTTTGCCCACCGCACTGTTCCTCAGTCTGTAATTATCATTATGCTACTGGCCAGTGCTAATTTCTTTGTGGCCTCTCTCACTCACCATCCTTGGCTATTTTATGCTTTTAGCATGTTCAACGGCTTTTTCAATTCAAGTACACGTATCCTGCGGGTGTCTTACCTATTCGAACACGTACCCAACGAACTCATTGGACGGGCTAATAGCATTCTGGGAATGTTGAATGTAGTTATCCGCATGGGTTTCATTTTCCTATTCAGCCAAGCTTTTTTCGGGCAAGGTTCTAATATTACCTATGCGTATTTCACCCTGGGAATATTCGTATTACTGTCTAGTGTTGCCCTAACCCTGAACTATCAGCGGCTGCTAGCTGCGTGATTGACAAGTAATAAAGAAGCGAATTTATTTTTCAGGGGAATACGCTGGCAGACAAGGGCACTCGTGTGGCCTGACAACAGCAATCAAATGTAAAGGCAAAGCAAAAAAGGACGTTTTTTCAAACGGTTGCCTACGAATCACACGCTTCCGCGGACAATCGTTTTTATTAAAATAAAAATATAAAACCCAACAAACGCTTCATTAAAAGCCAATTAGCGCCCTAAGCCTCCCACCCGTCAGTTACATTCCTCAGGATAATAGTATGAATAGTATCAATGTAAGTTTTAGGGGCGATGAAAACATTTACAAAACTCAAAAAAGGTTATGAGCGGCTATTAATGCGGCTGGTTGTATATGGGCTCCCTTTTGTCTACTTCTACGCTATAGGCGACTTAGTAGAAGAATTGAAAAACCCGGAACCGATATACCAAGACAACGCCTTTTTTAAACAATGGCTGTCACAAAATAATCAGGACAATCTCATTCAATACCTGATATTATGCCTTCTGCTCACCATCTGGGGAATCCTCTATTACCTACTTCAACGCAGTTTTAATCTTAATGAACTAGATAATAAGCTGATAAACCAAGAGGCTCGCACTATATAAGCAAACCAAATTTGACTCCGATATTTCCTATAATAATTCCTACCGCTATGAAAAAAATACTTATCTCCTCCTTTTGTAGTTTACTTATCAGTTTTGCTTGCTTATCAGCCTCGGCCCAGGTTTTACCCGCTATGGTAGAAGGCAAATTTATTGGTGCCGACGCAGTTAATATGGATTCTATTTCACACCGCGACCTACAAGACAGAGCTTGGGAATGGTCAGCCAACCGATATAAGTTTGCCAGAGAAACGCCCCGTAAAAAAAGAACAGATCAAATTCTAGCAAATGCCTGGCACGACATTTACCTTTCTAGCAACGCCGACCCTGTGGCAATAAAGATGTTTTATACCTTAGAAATCAGCATTGAAGAAAATGCTTATCGTTACCAATTGAGTAACATCCATTATAAAACATATGCTGATTCGCTTACCGGTGCGACGAGTGACCGCTTTACAGCAGAAATGTTGTTTGGTAAACAAGGCATCCAAAATAATGGCGAAATTTCTCCCTTAGCAGAAATATATTTTTTGGCTACACAAGCCTATTTCCGCCAATTATTGGGCAGTCTGAAAATGGCGATGATGCGCGAAACAATGTTGGCAAAAAATTAAAAAGCTGGAGTAAATCAAAATAAATACCTAACAATCAGTCAGAAACTCAATAAGAACGAGTAAAAAGCCCTGGATCCATGTGAAGACATTGGTTCGGGGCTTTTTAATAACCTAAAAGAATAGCACCACTTTTAATAATAAATTTTTGGTAGAATATTGAATTTATCCCAACAATTTTATTAATTCAGGGTTAAAAGGTTTAAGAGCAAGTTGTGTCCCACACATTGAGGGCTCTTGAAATTATTTTTTACCGTAAACTCCTGGTAATTGTGAGGGTTAGAGTAGTTTTCAACTTGAAAAACAGAGGGGCCTATGTGCCATTTCATCACCAGTACCTACTCTCTCACTTTATTGACCACTTACTAAAAAAATTCCCTAGTGAGTTTCAACAATATAAGAACTACAATTTTTCGGGGCTAAAAGGCCAAACGAAGATTAGTAAGAGCGGGCTTCATTTTTATTCCAGCCGCGTTACGTTGGTCTTTTCAAGTTCTCATGAAGGTTTTATTCATTCTTTTCTAACCTCTCTTTTTGAGCACTCCGAAGTAAAAATTGGCAATTTATTGCTTGAGCCAATTGTAGCAGAAAAAGAAGAACCCATAGACTTAAACGAGGCCGTGAAGTACGTTTGTCTTTCGCCACTGGTATTAACCTCGCCTGAGGCAAACGACTTTTATTCCAAAAAATTTGTTTTGCCTGATACCGACGTGTTTTCTGACTTGCTCTATGAATCTACTATGAATCGGATGGAGAAAACGGGTGCTTATACTTCCGAAGAAATTGCTTCCTTCTATAAATTCCAGCTGGTGCCCGACAAGGAATACCTAAGCAAAATAAGGGATGGAGAGAAAAAATTCGCCCGTATTTATCCGGTTTTTGAAAACGATTCCTCTGGCAAATCAACCAAGCAGGAAGTACGGGGATATACGCTGCCATTTACCCTCTATGCCAGAACTGAAGTGCAACAATTTCTTTTCCATAGCGGCTTAGGAGCGTATACACAGAATGGCTTTGGAATGCTGGATCAGACGAATGCAGAATCGAAGAAGAAGACGATGCCCTACCAGTTATCCAATCCTACCCACCTGATTGATGCCAATAAGTAGAAAGCAGTAGATGTCTTACTTACCTACGCGCATTGTGGTAGATAATTTTATAGCCGATAATCAGGTCGGCACGGGAGCCTAAAGGGCGATAATAGGCAATAATTTCGTACGTGTTTTCAGTATCAAAAAAACTTCCTTCCAGTGAATTTTCGTCACCCTTAGGGCTGCCTGGTTGTGCTAGGGCATAGTCATAATTATATACGCCTTGCTTGAGCAGGATGCGGGCTTTGTATTCCTGCGTTTCAGGAAAATAAACCATTTTGTTTTTTTCATTCAACAGCCAGTCATTGAACTTGCCATTCACATAGACATTTCCGTTGGCCTCGGGAGCTTTCAGTGTAAAGACTGTTTGAATGTAATCGGCATCGGTTGCTCCCTGGTGAGTTTCGTAATTATCAATTACATAACCTCCATTAAAATCGTCGAACAGAATATAGGGTTGTCCAGAACGGGGTTTATCGAAGCCTAGCAACACTTCCTTTGCATTATTTACGGTATTGACTTTAGCCATATTCATGCCCAGAAAGCGAATACTCCTCATATCGAAAAAGCGAAACTCATTGCCCGCCTTGAAGTTGTTTTCCAGGTCAAACTGATTGTATTCCAACAGCTTTTCATCTAGTCGCACATTCAATGGCTTCAGGTTAGTAATGGCATTGTCCCAGCGGTAGTTTTGCCGCACAACCACCTTTACCTCTTCCCGCGGATTAGTTATCTGATAGTCTTTATAATTGATCGCAAACTCCACCTGTTGGTTGGTGTAGCGTTCTTGAATACCCGTGGAGGAAGTCACCTTAGCCACCATATTTACGGTATTGTCATACACGATAAACCGTCGGGTTAAGGCCATATCCTTCACATTTCCTTCTTTGTAGGCCATTATCACGTAGTTGCCCGGTAGTTTCACCTTAGGCACCTCCAACCGGTAATGGGTGTAGGGAATTTTGGTATTGACCGAAAGTTGGTAGTTGGTAATGGTGTAATCGTTGTAATCGGAAAGGAAATTAATATCATTCAACAAGGAGACTGTCCAATCGGCATTGCAATGATATAGCTTAGCGTGGTAATTATGCGTTTCTTCTCCCAGTTCATCAAATTCCAAGATCAGTGGCGAGCCTTGCTCGATGGGCAACACCGCCGGTTGCAACGTAGCTGAGGCCGGATTATCGAGGTCGTTGGCTTGTGGATACAGCAACACAGTTTTTATATTGTCTTCATAAACAAAATCGGAGGTCTGCAATTGCTTATCGGTAAAAATCGGCGTCGTTCTCTCGGAAACCGGAGAACCGCTGGCTTGGCTAGGTATATTTTGCTGTGCCACCGGTACGCACGACAATACCGGAACCAGGGCAAAACTCAAGAGAAACATCCAGTTGATCATTCGAATCATGGTGAGAATTGCCTTCTGCAAGGGGAATTAATCACTCAGAAGGCAGTTTTTACTGCTAGTTACCTAATTTTTTCTCCCAACTCTCTACTGCTACCGCCACCTTCTCCCATTCATCCTGCAACTCAGCCAAGCGCTGGTTGAGTTGCTTATAACGGGCATTCGACTTTTGTAAAGCGTCTGCATCATTGTATACCCTCGGGTCGGCTAGCTCTTCTTCGGCCAGTTTCTTTTTGGCTTCCAACTCGTTGATGCTCGTTTCTATTTGTTCCAACTGTTGATTTACCTTCTTCAAGTTCCTTTCCCACTCCTTGCGCTCTTCGATATTGGCAGCGGGCACCACTACTGGCTTCTTTACTTCTGCCTTAGGGGCTTCTTTCGGTTTGGCTGCGCTGTCTTTGCCCGTTAATTTATTGTCACGGGCCTTTTCGGCCTTCCAGGTTTCAAATTCCTCGAAATTGCCGTGGTATTCCTTAATTTCGTAATCTTCGATGTACCAGATTTTGTTCGCTACATGCGTCACAAAATACCGGTCGTGCGATACCACGACGTAGCTTCCTTCGTATTGCTGCAATGCCTGAATAAGAATATTAACGGAAAGCATGTCAAGGTGGTTGGTAGGCTCATCGAGCAGCAGGAAGTTGGCTTCTGACAGCAGTGTTTTTGCCAATGCTACCCGCGATTTCTCCCCTCCTGATAGCACCTTGATCTTCTTGAATACCTCATCGTTTGAGAACAGAAAACAGCCCAGGATACCACGCAATTCCATTTCGGTTTTGGCGCTGCCCGCTTGTTTCAGTTCTTCCAGCATAGAATTTTCCAGGTGCAGGGCTTCTAGTTGGTGCTGGGCAAAAAACGTAGGACGCACATTGTGGCCAGAACGCCTTTCGCCTTCTACATTTTCCGTCCCCGCAATGATGCGAAGCAGCGTAGATTTACCTTTACCATTGGCACCAATCAGCGCAATCTTATCGCCCCGCTCAATAATGGCATGAGAATTATTCAATATTTTCTTCTCGCCATACGCCTTGCTTACGTTTTCCAGATGTAGAATATGCCTTCCTGGATGTTGGTTGAAGGTAAACTTAAAGTTCACGCGCGCATTTTCGTCTACTACATCGTCTACTATGTCCATCCGTTCCAAGGCCTTTACCCGCGATTGTACTTGCTTGGCCTTGGTCGATTTAGCCCTAAAACGCTCAATAAATTTCTCGGTCTGGCGGATTTTGGCTTGCTGGTTCTCGAATGCACCCTTTTGAATTTCGCTTCGTTGGGCTTTTTCTTCTATGTAAAAAGAGTAGTTGCCTGAGTACGGCGTCAATTTCTGTCCACTTACTTCTACAATGGTGGTAACGGTATTATCGAGGAACTGCCGGTCGTGGGATACGACAATGATGGCTCCGTCGTAGGTATTGATATAGTTTTCTACCCATTCGATGGAGGGTAAGTCCAAGTGGTTAGTAGGTTCATCGAGCATCAGCAGGGCTGGGCGCTGTAACAGCAGTTTCGCGAGCATTACCCGCATCCGCCAGCCACCCGAAAATGACTTCAAGGGCTGCTTTAAGTCGTGGGTAGTGAAACCCAACCCTTCCAGAATCTCTTCTGACTTCGCCTGAATGGTATATCCGCCTAACGCATCGAATTCATCTTGCAAACGGGTGAGCTTATTTACCTGATCCTCCTGGTAATTCGTTTCCATCTGGTGGAGAACCTCATCAATCTTCTTTTGAATCTCATTTTCCCGCTCAAAAGCCTGCATAGCTACTGACAAAATGCTTTCCTGTGTTTGGTACGAAAGCAAATCCTGGTTCAGGAAACCAATAGTACAATTGCCGCTCTTGGAAATATTCCCTTCATCCGGCTGGTATTCACCGGTAAGGAGCCGCAGCAAAGTAGATTTTCCTGTGCCATTGGCACCGATAAGGCCAATCTTATCTTTAGGCTTAATATGCAAATTGGCGTTGTCGTACAGGGCGCGGCTGCCGAAATAGAAGGAAAGATTATTAATAGATAGCATGCCGCAAAGTTAAGCAGAGAAATCGGAAAGAGGAAAGTGGATGCGGGAAGGCATTGGAGGTATCAGAAACCTATTTAATGCCAAAGTTTCCCCGTGGCTGGTGCGGTTTCCACCGGGATACCCACTGCAGCGGCGCCCGCCATAGCCTTCAGGCTATGCAGGAATAATACTTTTGGTCAGCCACATCCGTAGGCTAGGCCTTAACCGCGACGGCGGACCGTGCCTACTCTACGGATGGACTATTTTCGCTTGCCACGGCAGAATCGCTCTCTTAGCCTGACGGTTGCGCCGAGGGGTCGGACTCATGGTAAGACGATTGATTATTCTCTTGCCTTGGTAGATCTGCATATCAGCACATCTGTTTAAACCTCTCCCTGCTAAAACCGTATAAAATAGAACAGGGGGCTAATGGCCCCCGCTCTCTTATTCATCAATCATTGTTTCTACCAGCTAGGCATTAATTTTTGATGAAAAGTATCTTGAAATTATAGGTTAGTTACAGTGAGATTTGATCCTGGTTACCAGAAACTTATTACGCTCTCTCCTGCCCCTGCTGGGTTAGGATAAATGCTGAATGTTGTGGCTGAAGTAGATACTACACTGATTACTTTAGAGACCGTCGATTCACCATTGAAGCTCGTTTGAGTTAAGCGATAGTAAGCAGTTTCGTTTAAGTATGATTGGTCAATGGCTAGGTAAGAGAGTGGCTTGTGACTAGTGCCAGCGCCTTTGAATTGTTGAATGGCCTGAAAAGTGACTGCATCCAGACTTCTTTCAATGGTAAAGAAAGCATTGTCTGCTTCATTAGCCGTTAACCACATTAGCTCAACCCCTTCCCGAGTCGATTTAGCCGTGAAGCTAATGAGCTTGACTGGAAACACGGCGGGCTGTGAAGCGGTTGGTCCCGTTGGTATGCCACTAATAAACCACTTACTGGCAGCGTTGCCTTTTTTTCTATTGGTCGCATTCATTTCTGCTGACTGGGCAGCAGTGGTTATCAACAAAAGAAGGACGAAAGCTGAGTAAATTTTCATAGGGCAGCTGGTTATTTTAATTTGATGATGGAAAATTAGTTTATTGCAGAACATAAGTGCAAACTATTAGTTAAATATAGGTGTTTACTCGGCGAATTGATTACTTTCTTCGATGAGTGATTAGCACAAAACTGTATTTTAAGGCTAATTTGACTAATAGCGACAACCAGGGGGCAGTGTTTGAGGAAAGAGAATTCTACGTGTTTTTACTTACTTAAGGGTAAATAATTATTTATTTACCCTTCTTGTTCACAATCTTTTCTGCAAAGGCTTGTATGTTAAGACAGAACGTAGTATAATTGTTAAATAGCTTGAAAGCAATATTTTGCGGAGATTACCTAATAAAGACGGGTATTTTATACTAGTCCTAAATAGTGTATACTTTCCGACAGCGCAATAACCTTACACAACAAGTGGTGGCTTCCCACCCAATTTCCTTAAAGATTACCCTGAATTACGCGCTTTGTAGCCGCCCTTTACCTGACTTTTGTATTACAGCGATGTAATGGAAAAAGGACAGCAAAATGTGGCTTGTTTTGGCTATCCACTATTGGTTATCTAAAACGCGAGGCTTTCAACGCATATAAACCATTCATTCGCAAAACAATTTCGGGCATGGCTGTCTACCGACTAAAAGATGGAACGACTCTCTTAGTAGATCACGCGCTGAGAGATAAATATCTGGGTATTGCTATGGAATTGCGGGACAGCTCGGAATTTCCGAAAATGCCCATGATCGAATTTATGGAACGCTTTACCCAAGCATATCGGCAAATCAGTAGTTATCCCGTTCGTTTCGATTCAGCAGAGCATTTTGTACTCGACCTTTTTTTAGACGGATACATTATGGTAATAGATGGAACCAGAGGCTAAAAAAGCCAAAGGTGTATTACAGTAATTTCCTTACCCTCGTATTAATCCCGCCATAATTTTCAAAGCAAAGCGTGAAGAGTTTTGTTACTTACCCCTTATTATTTTGGGTAAAATCATCTAATGAACACTTCCATGCGTTATCCTTTTGTTTCGCCCCTGATTTTTAGCTTATGGCTACTCCTGAGTGGGTTATGTATAAGCCAAACGCAGGCACAAAACAACTTGCCAGCCGAGAAAGCAAAGCTGCTAGAATTGAATCTGCGCTCTGGCGACCAAAACTGGAAGGCCGAACAATATTATGAAGCAGGTCAGTTCTATGCCAAAGCGATAGAAATATCTCCAGAACACCGGCAAGCGCAATATCGCCTGGCCGAATGTTACCGCCTAACTTTCGATTATCATGCAGCCGAAACCACTTATGCGAAAGTGTATCAGGCCGACGCCAAAAACTATCCACTAGCCCAATATTACCAGGCACTGATGTTGAAAAACAACGGGAAGTATGCCGAAGCCATCCTGCATTTGGATGAATTTACGACTACTTGGGCTAACGCCAGTGATAGGCCAGAAGCGATTTCGGCGGATTGGCTAGCTAAGGCAAAACAGCTAAAAGATAGATGCCAGGTTGCCATTAATGAACCTAAGCCCGATTTGAGCTATTTTGACCGCAATAAATTATCGGATTTGTCCGCCGAGTACCGCCTAAAAGCAGATAAAATTATCCGGCGCAAAGAGGCTGGTCGGATGCACATAGAAGATATGCCGCTGTACGGCGAAGATGCCTATTTTTATAATTTACAGCTTTCGCAAGGGCAACGAACCAAAGTAACCAAAATTACGGCCAATGGATTAGAGAAACTGACTGCGGCTCAAATGGAAGTTATTCGTGCTGCCAACAAGCAATACTATGAGCGACTCACGGCTGACGAACAGGCACGTATGAACCGTTTTGCCGTAGCTTACCGACGGGCAATAGCCAAGAATGAACGGGTTATGGTAAGCGAAGAAGACGATATGTATTATGGTCTGCTTAGCATGGCACAAAAAATCGAATTGGATGGCGCTATTGCCTACCGCATGCACCTGGCCATTGGCTCGGAAATGGGACGTGTCAAAAACAAGCAGAACCGACTCGAAGAAACAGAAGAGCAAGCGCCCGCAATCACTTCCTTAGAGTCGAGGCCTGTAGTCGCCCCTGCTTTAACTGCGGCTGAACAACAAGCTGCCGATCTTCGCTATTACAACCTTCTTCCTGAAAAAGATAAGTCTCATCTCGATCGGCTGATTGCGGCCAGACATTTGGCAAAAACCTCTGGCAATGCTTTATTAACCAGTGAAGAGGATAAATTTTACTACGAAAAACTCTCCGAGCTAGAAAAGGAACGCGTGGAGCGTCTGATAAATGTGCTGCCACTAGAAAAGGCCACACTTACCCTGGCCGAGCAACAAGCCGAAGATCTGCGCTATTACCATTCCCTTCCCGAAAAAGAAAAAGCTTTCCTTGATGCGATCATTTCCGCTAAACGCTTGACCAAACGTACGGGCAATGAATTGCTTTTGGATGGAGAGGATAAATTTTACTATGAAAAGCTTTCGGAGCTAGAAAATGCACGCATTGTTCGCCTGATGGATGTGCTGCCAACCGGCAAGACCACCCTCACTCTGGCCGAGCAACAAGCCGAAGACCTGCGTTATTACCATTCGCTTCCCGAAAAAGAGAAAGCCTTACTCGACGCAATCATTGCCACTAAACGCTTGACTAAGCGTACTGGCAATGAATTGGTTTTGAGTGGAGAAGACAAGTTTTACTACGAAAAGCTCTCGGAGTTGGAAAAGCAACGCATTGATCGACTGATGAATGTGCTGCCCAATGAAAAAAACACGCTGACATTAGCCGAACAAAAAGCTGAAGACTTACGCTATTACCATGCGCTTCCTGAAAAGGAAAAAGCGTTACTCGATGCCTGGATTGCTGCTAAACGATTAGCCAAGCATAATGGCAACGAGTTGGCTATGAGTACGGATGAAAAGTTTTACTATGAAAAGCTCTCAGAGTTGGAAAAGGAACGCCTGGATCGGTTGATGCATCTATTGCCCGAAAAGGCCACCCTTACCCTGGCTGAGCAACAAGCCGAAGACTTGCGGTATTATAATGCCCTACCCGAACAAGAGAAAGCGCTGCTTGATCGGATTATGGCGGCCAAACGCTTGGCCAAGCGTACCGGAAATGCGTGGGTATTGAATCAGGAAGACAAGCTTTATTACGAAAAACTATCGGAGGTAGAAAAAGCCCAGCTCGACCGTTTGACCGCTTGGTTTGAAACAACTGAGAAAAACAGGACTGCTTTGCAGGACGATTTACCCGTGGAGAAAGCCCAAACGCCAGACATCGCAGCAGTCATTAGTAAGCCTGAGCCGATCTTTTTCAATTTTGATGGCTATCAATTACGGAAAGAAGCCCAAAAAGCACTGCAAGAACTGGCTTCTTTCTACCAAAAATTCCCTGAAGTAAAACTTGAAGTACACGCCTTTGCCGACATTAAAGGAGAAATAAAATACAACAGGGAATTAAGCATGAAAAGAGGACAATCGGCGGTTGACTATCTCATAAAGCTTGGGGTACCAGCGAAGCAATTGACAGTAAAAGCCCATGGCGAAGCGAATTTCCCCTCTCTTAACGACAGCCTTTTTGCTAGCCAGGCCAACCGGCGAGTAGAGTTTGTAGTTAAAGGAGGCCCGGCAGCGTATGTTTGGGAAAACCAGACGTATATTTTGCACCCGGCAGCCACCTTATACAGCATTGCCAAGGCATTTGGCTTAAGTGTGGATGTGCTGAAAGCCATGAATGGCCTTACCTCCGAACGTATTGAAGCATATAGACCGCTGAGGGCAAGGAATGTAAAGGGTGTTATACCAACCCCAATGGTGAGCGATCCCTACTTTTGGATTAGCAAAAAGACTGACCGAAGCCTGACAATCAAATAGACCAGAAAAAGCCATTGGCTCAACCAGGTGTCTTTCCCCTAGTTGAGCCAATGGCTTTTTTGCTTTATAACTTAAGAAGCTGATTAATAAACTAATCACTCACAGCTAATGCCTCACGGCTATTGGGCTGCTTACTCTTCTGTGGCTTGGTAGCCAATGATTTGGATAGAAATATTGGCGAGCATACCTAAGCCTTTGCCAGCTTCACTCATATCATCATCCTCGAAGTCATGGTACCATTTCACTGTGGCTTGTCCTGCTTTCATTTTTCCCACTTCCTTCATAATCTTTAGTATATAGGCCGTAGAACTGGTATTGAAATACTCCATCTTAAAAACCAGCTCCGTTTCTACAGCAGGCTGGTTAGCATAATTGCTTAGCCATTCGACCAGTGGTTTATAAAAGTTAAACGAATCTTCTGGCAGTGACATCCCCGAAAGTTCAAAATACCCTCGCGCATTGTCGAAATGTACTCGCGGGGTAACGCTGGTGGGGTTTATCAGTAGCTGTTCCATAGTTATTAATTTTTAGCTGTTCGCTGTTAGTCTCAGTAGGTCAATCTTAAAGAGAATTATTGGCTGCAAGCGAATCGCTAACAGCTAATTTCTAGTAGTTCTTTTCTAAGCCGATACTATAATATTCATGTTAAAAACCGAATATTTATGATCAAAGGGTTTAAAACCAAAGGTAGTCTGCATTTTCGACGCTTGTAAAATACGAATTAGCCCCAGTCCTGCGCCGCCCTTATCCGATATTTCTCCTTTACCCAACGTATCCAGGTAATGAATATTGAGCTCTTCTATGGTCAGTGGAGTTAAGTAGCCGATTCGGGTTTGCAGCTTTGGAATATGCTCATTCTCAATATAGTTGCCGGTAGAGATACAGTAATTCGTCTCCTCTTTCAGCAGAAAAATGAAGCATTCGTTGGTCTGGTCATTGCGTTCAGTATTCTGATCAGCGTGGTACAAACTATTCTGTAATGCCTCAATCATTGCATTGATGATACTTTTTTTCTGCTTGGTCTTCACCTCGTGCATGGTCAGAATGGTATTCGTTAGCTTCATCAACTGCACAATAAGGTCCATGGTAAGCAAGCCAGCATAGGAGAAGATCGGGCGGTCCTCTGGCATCTCCGAATACTTCTGATTCACATCCACCATAACAAACAAATAAGTTCTGCGAGCCTCTATTGAACTATATTCAAGGAATATTTTCTAAGGTAAAGATGAAATAAGAAATATTCATTTACAGGTTATTATAGTAGTTTACCTTACACTGGTTCTAAAACCAGGTTTTCTGTTTGATTGCTTCCAGCCAGAAAGATTTCCCTTCTTATTATTAGCAAACTTTCCTTCTTTATTACGCCAACGGTTTTTAGGCCACAACCGTGTTGGCAAACGATTCTGCTGCGCTTATCTTTCACAAATAATATAGACAAATATGTTTCGCCTTGTCAACATGTGTATGTTGCTCCTAGTCATCCTGACTGGTGGGAAGAATACTGTGCTGGCGCAGTCACACAACATTCAATTCCGGAACATTAGTGCAAGCCAGGGGCTATCGCATCCCCATGTGTTGTGCATGCTGCAAGATTCCAAAGGCTATCTGTGGTTTGGCACCAAAGAAGGGCTGGATATGTATGATGGCTATTCTATCAAAACCTACAAAGCCAATCCGAGTACGCAGAGCAAAAGAGGCCTTTCGAGCAATCATATCCAGGCGCTTTACGAAGACCGGCATGGCTTTATCTGGGTGGGCACCTACGATGGCGGCCTCTGCCGTTTCGACCGCCGCACAGAAACCTTCCTTCAGTACCGCCACGACCCGACTAACCCGCAAACCTTGCCTTCCAATAATGTCTATTCTATTTATCAGGATAAGAAAGGACGCGTCTGGGTAGGCACTTTTGGTGGTGGACTAAGTCGATTGGAGCCTGGCAAACACGCTTTTAAAAACTATACCGAGAACCCAGCGGATGACCAAAGCCTGCCAAACAATTCCGTGTTTTCTATCTTAGAAGACCGGACAGGCGTTTTGTGGGTAGGCACCTTTGGTGGAGGTCTGGCTTCTTTCGACGCCGACAAAGAGAAATTCACCACCTACCGAAACGATCCGACGAATGCGTCTAGCCTTCCCGGCAATGACATTTACACCCTTTTTGAAGACCACAACGGCAATTTCTGGGTAGGCACCAACGGCAAAGGACTAGCACTGTTCAGCCGCAAGACCAAGCGTTTTGTCGCATATACCCACGACCCGGCAAATCCAAAATCGTTGAGCAGCGATTATATTCTTTCCATTCGTGAAGATGGATTGGGCATGCTTTGGATTGCTACCAAAGGTGGTGGCCTGTGCCGCTTCGATCCCGGAAAAGAAGAATTTTCATCCTATCGGTATAACCCGGCTAACCTGAAAAGCTTGCCTCACGACGACGTAAATGCGCTGCTGCTCGATCGGTCGGGTAGTTTGTGGGTAGGCACCGACGGAGGAGGCGTAAGTAAGTTTGAAACACAATACCTGGCCTTCAATGCTTTTGTAAGCAACGACAGCAGTTTTGTGGCTCATTCGGTAACGGCCCTGTACGAAGACCAGCAGAAGCAACTCTGGATTGGCACCTTCAGCGATGGCCTTTATCTGCTGCCTTCGGGTCGCACCAAATTCACGCCGTTTAGCCACACCTACGAAACCCCCTTTAGTATGGGTGAAGACGTAGTAACGGCTATTTGCGAAGATAATACCGGCAATATGTGGATAGGCACAGGTGATAATGGCTTGTTCCGGTTTAACAATCAGTCGAACGGGGCTATCCAAGCAGGGGCAAAAATACCCAAGGTCTATACCAACAACCCAGCCGACCCCACCAGCCTGAGTAGTAATTCCATTGAGACAATTTTCAAGGATCGCGAAGGCAGGCTGTGGATTGGCACGTATGGTGGCGGGCTTTGCCGGTTTGATGCCGCTAGCGATCGTTTCGTTCAGTACACACATGACCCGCTTAATCCGCGCAGCATTAGCGGCAATGCGGTCAAGGTTATTTACCAAGATCGGGCAGGGCTTTTTTGGATTGGAAACAAAGAAACGGGCTTGTCTATGTTCGATCCGAAGAAAGAAACTTTTATCAACTATCGCCACAATCCGAACAATCCGGGCAGCCTGAGCAGCAATTCTATTACGGCCATTGTAGAAGCCAACGACGGCATTATGTGGATTGGCACTTTCGGCGGTGGCATCAGTCGTTTCAATCCGAAAACACGCCAATTCAGTTTACTAGGCACAAAAAATGGTTTGCTGGACAACGTTATCTGCGGTTTATTGAAAGAGAACCAGGGCAACATCTGGATAAGTACCACCAAGGGCTTGTCGCGCCTCGATTGGGATACCCAGCAATGGCGGCATTTTACGGTAGACGAAGGCTTGCCCAGCAACGAGTTTGTGCAATGGGCCTACCACAAAAGCCGGAGCGGAGAGCTGTTTTTTGGAGGAACGGATAATTTCATTGCTTTCCGGCCTACCGAAATATCGGACAAGCCCTACGTCGCGCCCATTTATCTGTCGGCATTTAAGTTATTTGATAAGCCCCGAAACTTTGGTAAGCCACTTTCGGAGATGGAGACCATTGAATTGGAATACGATGATGATTTCTTTTCTTTTGAATTTGTGCTGCTCAACTATCTGGACTCGGAAAAAAACCAGTATGCGTATCAAATGGAGGGTTTTGATAAGGGCTGGAACTACATTGGCAACCGACGCTTTGCTTCCTATACCAACCTTGATGCCGGTGAATATGTGTTCCGCGTAAAAGCGGCTGACAAACGGGGCATTTGGAACGAGGCTGGCGCTTCTATCCATCTTATTATTCACCCAGCATGGTACAATACGTGGTGGTTCAAAATCTTGGTTGCAGTAAGCATTGTAGGTGCGAGTATTTCGTACTACCGCTACCGAATTCGGATCATTATAGAGCAAAAAGAGGTACTGGAAACGCAGGTGGCGGAACGAACGGCTGATTTGCAGGAAGAAAAAGTGAAGGTGGAGACGGCTTACGAAGAAATTAGTGTGCAGAAAGAAAGCCTGGAACGGGCTTACGGAGAGATTAACTTACAAAAAGATGAATTGCAGCGTAAAAGCTCGCACATCACTAGCAGTATCAACTACGCCAAACGGATTCAGGAGGCTATCCTTCCCCTGAAAGAAGAAATCCGTCGAGCCTTACCCGATTCATTTATCCTATTCAAACCGCGCGACATTGTCAGTGGCGATTTTTATTGGTTTGCCCGCAAAGAAGACCGCTTGCTGATCGCGGCCATTGACTGTACCGGCCACGGCGTACCGGGCGCTTTTATGTCCATGATTGGCAATAGTTTGCTGAATGAACTAGTAAATGAGCTGAATATCATTTGCCCGGCAGAGATTCTGAAGCGCTTGCACCAAGGCGTAAGAAAGGCCTTGAAGCAGGAAGATGCAGAAGATGACGCTACTGATGGAATGGACATCAGCCTTTGTTCCATCGATGCTACCCGCCAGATCGTAGAATTTGCCGGTGCCAGCCGCCCGCTTTTGTGCATCAGTAATGGCCAGTTGGAAGAGATAAAACCCACAGGCAACTCTATTGGTGGTCTGTTAACAGAAGGAGAAGGCGTATATGCCCAGCAGACCATTCACATCACCTCTCCGACTACTTTTTACCTCTTCACAGATGGCTATGCCGATCAATTTGGCGGCCCCAATCGGCGCAAATTCATGATCAAAAACCTGAAGCAATTGCTGCTCGATATCCAGCCCCTGGCATTCGACCAACAAAAAGCCACCTTAGACTCGACCATCGAGAACTGGAAAGGCGATGCCTCACAAACTGACGACATGCTCATTATCGGCTTCCGGCTAGGGTAAGAGGTTTATATCAAGGTTTATACTATACCAAAAGTGATTTGCAAAACGCACCCATTATAAATACGTGATAATCAAGAATAATCATCTGATTAATTACTTAAATCAGCGTAATCCCGGTATATTTTTACTCAGAAAGAGCTTTATTTCCTGAAAATAAGGCTTCGGATTGTCAATCCAGGGGTAATGCCCACACTGTTCAATAATCACCAATTGAGCATTTGAAAAACAAGATTGAATGAATTGAGAAGTTTCCACACTCATAATATCTTGCCTGCCTTCCAGCACCAACACCGGCGATGGATATTTCTTAAGGTTTTTCATTACCGGATACTCGTGCAACACCCACGCATCGGCAAACATCCGATTACCCACTTCAGGATTGAAGGGAGAAGTATTGACCACCTCATCAATCAGTCGCTGATGGTTAGCCCGATCATAAGTAAAGGCTACCTGTCTGATTCGCCGTTGCTCCAGCATAATCCTTTTATCGCTCATGCCAACCGAAACCGAATCATACCAGCCATTTATTGCGGCTTTATCAGCCGGCAGTAGCCTGGCATCCAGATTTTTCATAAATCGGTCATTGGGTTCCTTTCCGAAAGCCGATGAACAAGACAGAATTAGTCCACTGGTGGTATGAGGGTATTTTTCCACATAAGACATCGCCAAGGTTCCTCCCCACGAATGCCCCAGCAACACGACTGATTCAAAGCCCAAATGTTTTCGTAAGCGCTCAATATCGTCTACAAACTGAGGAAGTGTAACGCGCGTAGAATCAAAGTGGTGAATGGTGGTATCGGTGCCATACTGATTGATCACTATCGCTTGGTAGCCCATCTGGCTGATTTGCTCGGCTACCGGATCCAGATAGAAACTGGCGTGCCCTGGTCCGCCCGATAATATGAATACCGGCTTTCCTTTACCAAATGCCCGAAAGGTCAGGATGGAATCGCCATCTCCCTTTTTCAAGGAGATTTGGGAAGTAGTGCAACTTAGGCAAAGCCATAAGAACAAACCGAGAAACGCGAAACAGTAGCGAAAAAGCAACATAAGGCCGTGGCTTAACAATATGAAAGAGTTTTGAGGGACAAGGTATAGCTTTTTTTTTCAAACCTTTTCTTTAGAACATTACCTATCAAACAATCTTCCTACCATTGTTATGGCCAAAATGGAATGGTTAGCCAGTTTTTTATCGCACAACCTAGTAAATCATTCCCAAAAAGCCTTATACTTGAACTGTGTGCAGTGTGGCACCGATTGCATTCAACAAGCCAGAACTTTATTCTGTGAAGTTCATTTATGACCTTAGTTCTGTTAAATTTGCCCTGATGTCATTCTTGAGTCAACACCGTTTTGCCTAATTCAGTTTACAGTGTTAAAGTAGTATTTAGCCCGCCACTCAATTTAGCCAGATAATCAGTTGGGGACTTTTTATGTATTTTAAAAAGCTTCTTCCAACTTCCAACCGATGTATATTATTCACGATATTTACGAGTAAAAGATTTCGCAGGTATTCGATATACATTTTTTGAGAATAATAGAATGAGCAATAACAATGGTTCTGAGCTAGAAAATGATTCTTTGTTTTCTTCCATAAAAGAAGTCATCGCTAAAGCTAAATATTTAGCCTACCAGGCTAGCAATGCCCTATTGTTACAAATGTACTGGCAAATAGGATACTTAATTATTGAAGATGAGCAACAAGGAGCCAGCAAAGCCATTTATGGAAAAGCGGTTCTAAAAAACCTCTCTAAGCAATTAACGTTAACATTTGGATCCGGTTTTGACGAGAGAAATCTCAACAACATGCGGGCATTTTATCGCTCATTTCCAATTTGGAACGCCGTGCGTACCGAATTGAGCTGGACTCACTATCGCATCCTAAGCCGAATCGAAGCGCTGGAGTTACGGCAACAGTATATACAAATGGCTATCGAAAGCAATTGGGATACCAGGACGTTGCAAAGGAATATTAAAACGCAATATATAGAACGAACCCTTGAGCCTAATACTAGTCACAAGCCTATTGCTCAAAACCTGATTAAAGACCCCTACATCTTTGAGTTTTTGGGCATATCACCCGATATAAAACTAACCGAAAACAAGATTGAAACAGCACTCATCAATCATTTGCAAAAATTTTTAATGGAATTAGGAAAGGGCTTTGCTTTTGTCGCTCGGCAACAACATATAATAACGGACACTTCAGATTTTTACATAGACCTAGTTTTTTACAACTACTATTTGAAATGTTTTGTGTTGATCGATTTAAAAACTGACAAACTTACGCACGCAGCTATTGGGCAAATGGATATGTATGTGCGTATGTACAATGACTTGAAAAAGGGCGACGATGACAATCCCACCATTGGTATCATTCTTTGTACCGAAAAAGATGAAACCATTGTCAAATACTCGGTGCTAGCAGAAAATGAGAAGCTATTTGCTAGCAAATACCGACTGTATTTACCCAAAGAAGAAGATTTAAAACAATTAATAGAGGCCGACCGAATCTCTTTTGAGTTAGATAATAAGGGAGAAGGATTGTAGTTATACTCAAAGTTGTGTTATTCGCTTTTTAGTCCATCACCCCAACCCTCCAGTTTTTTATCGGACAACCTAGTAAATCATTCCCAAAAAGCATTATACTTGAACTGTGTGCGGTGTGGCACTTGATTGCATTCAACAAGCCAGAACTTTATTCTGTGAAGTTCATTTATGAAAAATGTTTCACCTTTCTTTCTTGCGTTGGTAGTGACTTTGTTCGTTACCTCCTGCTCCTCTCGTGAGTCCGGGAAAAACGCTGAGATGCTTGAATCCACTACTATGATTGCAAACGATTCTAACAGTACCGAAGAACAATTGGTAGACAACAAATTGGTCATTTACCAGATATTCACCCGCTTGTTTGGGAATAAGGTAAAAACCACGAAATTTTTTGGTACAAAAGAAGAAAATGGCGTTGGTAAGTTTGATGACATTACCAACCTGGCGTTGCAGGAACTGAAGAAAATGGGCATTACCCACGTCTGGTACACGGGCATAATAGAGCACGCCACCATGACCGATTACAGCGCCTTCGGTATTCTGTCCGACGACCCGGACGTAGTAAAAGGCCGCGCGGGCTCGCCTTACGCCATCAAAGACTATTACGACATAGCGCCTGACCTGGCTGTAGACGTGCCGCATCGGATGGCTGAGTTTGAATCGCTGGTGAAACGCACGCACGACAATGGCCTGAAGCTGTTCATCGATTTTGTGCCCAACCACGTGGCGCGCCAATATAAATCCGATGCCAAGCCAGCGGGAGTAGACGATTTGGGTGAGAAAGATGATACAACCAAGCCCTTCGATCCAAACAATAACTTTTACTATTTATTAGGACAAACCTTGAAGGTGCCTAAGGGAAATAATCCCGAGTGGGAAGAAAAAGGCTCGAAGAAGGGAACACGCGCCGACAGTAAATTTCGGGAAAACCCTGCCAAGGCAACGGGTAACGATGTATTTTCTGCCGAGCCCAGCGTAAACGATTGGTACGAAACCATCAAGCTCAATTATGGAGTTGACATTCAGCACAACCGCACCAAGTACTTCAATGTAGGTGGTGCATCTTCCGTGCCTGCTACCTGGAACAAAATGTACGATATCCTGGCATTCTGGACCAATAAAGGGGTGGACGGCTTTCGGTGCGACATGGCCGAAATGGTGCCTGTAGAATTCTGGGGCTGGGTTATTCCGAAAATCAAAGAAATTAATCCTGACATCAAGTTCATCGCCGAAATTTATAATCCGCGCGAATACCGCAATTACCTCCAATATGGCAAGTTCGACTTTCTGTACGACAAAGTAGGCTTATACGATAGCTTGCGCCGACTCATGGAAGGCCACGGGCACGTGGGCGGCATTACCTACTGCTGGAAAGAGGAAAGCCGGGGAGTCGCTTCTCAGATGCTTCGTTTCCTGGAAAACCACGATGAGCAACGAATCGCTTCCCGCCAGTTTGCTACCGACCCCTGGGCTGCCGTTCCCGCCATGACGCTCAGCGCGACTTTAGCCTCTGGCCCCGTCATGATCTATTCTGGACAGGAAGTAGGGGAAAAGGGCGACGGCTACGAAGGTTTTAGTACGGAAGATGGCCGCACCACCATTTTTGACTACTGGGGCATTCCCGCACACCAGCAGTGGATGAACGAGGGAAAATTCGACGGTGGCCAACTGGATGAAAACCAGCAACAGCTCCGGGCATTTTATTCTACACTCCTCAATCTTTGCAACACAAGCGAAGCCATTCGTAAAGGGCATTTCTATGCGTTGCAAGTGGCCAATGAATACGGCAAAAGCCAGGGCTACAATGATTCGCTGAATTACGCTTTCCTCCGGTTCACTTCCCAGCAGAAGCTGTTGATTGTGGCTAATTTCGACCGCTACCATGGCCATCATTCTTTCCTCAAGATCCCCAGCGAAGCCTGGACTGCGATGGGATTGGACAACAAAGCCGATTATGTATTCACCGATTTGCTCAACGACAACACAAAAATAGTCGCCTCTGCCAAAACCATCCTGGATGCAGGCAACTTCGGAGCAGGCATCGAAATCAAGCTACCCGTCTGGGGTGCTGGCATCTATCAGATTGATCGGAAGAAGTAAGTGCAAGCAACAATGGGCTAACTTGCCATAGGGGAGCTAAACCTATCCTACTAGTTCGAGTTTTCCTAAAAAAAGCCCTTGAAAGCAGACCAACGCTTTCAAGGGCTTTTTTATAAGAAAGACTATATGTCCTAGCCAGTAGGATTATTTTTGAATTACTACGCGGCTGGTTTGTTGCTTTTGGTTATAGGTAACACGCAAGTAATACAAACCGTCTGGCAGGCTGCTGGTATCCAGATCGATGCCCTTAGCGCCAGCAGGAACCTGGATAGTTTGTTTCAAAACCACGCCTATATATTTGTCAATCCATTCCACTTCTACCGGAGTGGTACGTTCGAAGCGTTTGTGGATGCGAATCGATGTAGAGGCCGGATTAGGAGATACCTGTAGGCATTGGTTTTCGGTATCAGGAGTGAAAACGTCGCCTACTTGCTCAAACTTCCAGAGTTGGCAATCGCTACCCAAATAAGGCCACTGCTGCACATTGGCACCGTTGTCAGACGAGCAGAACGGCACGTCCAGGGATTGATCGCTTTGCCGGGAGATGATTCGGAAATAGCCATCGCCGTTAGACTGAAGGCGCCACTGTTGGCAGTTTGCACCATTCCATGGCCACTGCTGTACATTGCCACCATTGTCCCAGGTACACCAAGCCACATCCATTACCTGTTCGCTGCCCATCGAAACCAGTTTGTAATAACCATCGGTGGTGGCTTCTACACTCCATTTCTGGCCATCGGTTCCATTCCATTCGTATTGTTGTACATTGGCTCCATTTTCTGTCGAACCGCCTGCCACTTCCAGCACTTTGCCGCTGTGTTTGGCCGAAACCTTATAAATACCTGGTTTAACGGTTTCGGTCAATGGCTCTAATTTCCAACGTTGGCAATCGGCACCATTCCATTCGTATTGCTGCAATTGGGCTCCCAAGTTGGGACTGCAACCCTCTATTTCCAAGGCTTTACCACTATTTCTATTGGTAATTTTATAATAGCCCTCTTCTAATGCCTCTATTTTCCACTGCTGACAAGGAGCGCCATTGGGCGACCATTGGTTTACACGGGCTGCATTCTCGAGCGAGCAACTCCCTACTTCCATCGCAAGGCCGCCTTGCTGCGAGGTAATGCTATAGAATCCATCGCCAGTAGCTTGAATATCCCAACGTTGGCAATCGCCACCGATCCAGAACCATTGACCGATAGTAGCTCCTAAGCCCGGGTTGCAACCCGCTACATCAAGTACGTGGCCGCTGTGTTTGGCCACAAACCGATAGGCTCCGTTCGGGAAGGTACTGACAGGCGCATGCACTTCGCCGGAGGGGGCAGTAATGGTGATACCAGATTTGACAGGGACTCCGAAATCGGGCGATCCATCAGCATTCCAGTTAACTTTTTGGGCACGTGTGGTACGTGTGCCGTCACAACCGCCCGAAGGAACGGTCGTGGCATGGTAGATAAGCCAGTTTTCGGTGCCATCTGGCGATTTAAAAAACGCATTATGGCCGGGACCGAAGGCAAAAACAGGATCATTGCGTTTAAAAACCGGTGTAGTAGACTTAGTCCAGGAGGCAGCATTCAGGGGATTGTCCTTTTTGCTCATGGTTAGCATGCCTAAAGAGTAGTCAGGTGTCCAGCAGCCGCTTGCCGAATACGTCAGAAAGATTTTGCCTTCATGCTTCAAGATTTCTGGGCCTTCGTTCACGTCTGGATCGCCAATTTTCTCCCAATCATATAGGGGCTCTGACAGCATTACGCGCTTTCCTTTCAGCGTCCAGGGATTTTTCATGGCTGAAATATAGATCTGCTGATTGTTATCCGCGTCATTGAGGTGTCCCGACCAAATGAAATAAAAATCTCCTTTGTGTTTAAGAACAGTGGCATCAATTGCCCAAACATGGTCATCAGGACTGTAGATTTCGCCTTTGTTTACCCAAGTTCCTTTCAGCGGATCTTTGGATTTGTTTTCGATAACCCATGTTCGCTGATGTCCCCAATCTTCAAAGTTAGAGGCGGTATAATAGATATACCATTTGTCTTTGATACGGTGCATTTCCGGTGCCCAGTAGTTACAGCAAGGCCCACCCTGTGCCGCCGAAAAAACAACGGTGGCCGGAGCTGTTTTCAAGCCATCCAGCGTGGCCGATTTTATCAAGGTTACATTGCCGCCCGTGGTGCCCGTGAAGTAGTAATAGCCATTGTGATAAACCATGTGCGGATCAGCTAAGTCGCGGATGGAATTATTGAAAGTTTGGGCAAAAGAGTTCGGTAAAAAAACCGAGAGCTGAAGTAAAAAGGTGAGCAGAAATAGTTTTAGAATAGTAGGTTGTTTGTAACTCATAAATACTGTGTGTTAAGTGATTAATGATAGCATAAGCAAAGCTCAATATTACTGATTATTGGCTGTTTTTGCTAATAAATAGAAATAATGAAAGAAGATGAATGGGCAGGTTTACCTAGCTTTGTACGTAGTTCCTTGTACAGGAGGGTACAGGATGCTACTTTTCCTCTTTTGTCGCATACTTGTGCGGAATCTCGTGCCTATGAAGCAACGCGTAAAAAATCACTTTTAGCCACAAGTCTTTATTCCTATTCATCATTTCCTAATAAATTAAAAACCAAGCACATCACTTTATGAATCCCACGCGTAATGCAAGCACTGTCCGAAAAGAGACAGGCTTTTTTTCAACCTATCAAAAACTTATTTTCACAGGTATTCTCTGTAGTTCTCTGTTTTTAATATCAGGAAAGGGACCAGGAGAAGACGAACCTACCTCCAAGAAGAAACAGAAAGTCTTTACCGTTACCACCCAGGAAATCAGCACCAAGCCGATCAGTCCGCTCTTATATGGCAATTTTATTGAGCTAGGCTACGGTGTACAAGTGGAGCCTATGTGGGGCGAGATGTTTTTTAACCGTAGCTTCGAAAAATTCCCTCGATACCACGACATTAATAAGCACTGGTTTGACTTATTTTACGACGAAAAGGATATATCCAAAGGTTACGAGCGCGACTGGAGTAAGTTCGACTGGTATCATTCGGGCTACGAACACAACGCTTGGTTTGCCGCCCCTGGCAATCCGGGCAAAGCTTCGGTAATCGACGACACGTCAACTTTCTTTATCCGCACCACGCCCCAGCGCCAGATCGAACTCCTGCTAGAAGTGGGAGGTTCAGGTAACGGGAAGCAGTTTCTGAAAGTCGTGAATCGTGAAAGTACCCAATGGGGAGCAGTGGCTCAAGAAGGCAAGTTGCTTCGCAAAGGCGAAACGTACCGCTTTCGGGGAATGATGAAGTCTGAAAAGGGCACGATGGACGCTGAAGTGCGGTTGTATCCACAAGGTAAATGGGACAAACCGATTGCGACTTTCCCGCTCAAAAACCTGGGCAATGCTTTCGCCGAGCAGACGTTCAGCTTTAAAAATACTGGCTATGATGGCTATGCCACATTCAGCCTCTGGACTCCTCCGCAAACCACCGTATCTATTGATGATTTTTCCTTAATGCCGGTTAGCAACTACTACGGCTGGCGCAAGGAAGTGGTTGAAACGTTCAAAAAGCTTAAGCCCGGCGCGGTGCGCTTTCCTGGTGGCTGTTTTGCCTCCTTCTACGATTGGCGCGATGGCATAGGCTCGTATTCTGAACGAAAACCCGTCGATTCTTATTTCTGGGGCGGACAAAATGCCAACGACGTGGGTACAGCCGAGTTTGCCATGCTATGCAAGGCATCAGGCGCAGAAATGCAGATGTGCGTGAATGTGTACCATCCATCCAAACGGAAGTTTGATATAGACTTCCCCGATGGACAAGGACCACACGGTTATAATTTCCCCCAGTTTATGAGCCTAACCGAAGGAGCCAAGTCTGCTGCTGAATGGGTTGCCTATTGCAACCTGCCCGTGGGCAAGCATCCCATGGCCGATCTGCGTGCAAAACACGGTTATCCAGAACCCTTTGGAGTGAAATTTTGGGAGCTTGACAACGAAGTCCATCGCTGGTTTGAGGCAGAAGACTACGCATTGGCCGCCGTTACGTATGCGAAAGCCATGAAAGCGATTGACCCCACCATCCAGATTGGCCTTTCTTCGTATGGAGGGCGTCCTGGCAAACCTGATTACCACGAGCTAACCGATAAAATGCTCGAAATTGCGGGTCCCTACGTAGATTTCCTGGCCGACAGAGGTGATGCTGATACGTTATCTGCACGCATATTGGGTCGGGTTCGGACATACAATAAAGCGAACAACACTAAAATCCAGTATTGCGATACCGAATGGCTGGCCTATAACACCGAAGAAAAGCGCGACTCGTACAATATGGCTCAAAGCAAAAACGGTGTTACTAAATCGTACACGTTCAGTAAATGGCTGTACGGCCTGAATTTATTAAGGAATTTCATGGCCTTCCAACGGCTGGGCGAGGATATGCTCTTCGTCAATTTCAATAACCTGGCCAATACCCACAGCCAGAGTGCCATCGAAACGCCCAAGGAAGGCGCTTACCTCACGGCATCGGGACGGGCAATGGAACTGCTGGCTAACTCTCCGGCGGCCTGGGTGTTGAAAATGGACAACTATACGCCCAAAATGCAGGATGAATACCAAGTACAAGCTGCCTGGGATCAGAGCCGGAAAAAGCTCGTGCTGTATATCTGCAACCGAACCGCAGAAGTACAGGAAAGCACCTTTGACCTGTCTGGTCTGAAGAAAGCCTTTTCCAAATCGGGCATCACACAACTGAACGCCACCGGACCGGTAGTAATGAACACGCTCAGCCAACCCAACGCCATCAAACGAACGGTAAAAAATGCGAAAGCAAGCCTGACAAATGGCCAATATACCGTACAAGCACCGGCCTATTCATTCACCGAAATTGTGTTGGAGTAGCTAAGTCACTTTCTCAGTATAAGCCTGTTCTGTTTAATCTTCTTTATTTTTTTATTAAAAACCTTATTTTTCATCCCTATGAAAATCATTTTCAAGCCATTAGGCTTATTTCTGGTGGCTGGCTCATTCTTACTGATAGCGCTTAGCTTCCAGAAAAAGACCTTCATCCCACTGGTAGATTCCTTTACCGACATAGAAAAAGGCTTCACAACACCGCCAGACTCAGTCAAACCCAGTGTATACTGGTACTGGCTTAGCGACAATATTTCCAAAGAAGGTGTCACCCGCGACCTGGAGGCAATGGCTAAAGTCGGTATAGGCCGGGCCTTTATCGGCAATATTGGCCTGAACAAAGAAGAGACCTCTTACGGAAATGTAAAGCTCTTTTCCGAAGAATGGTGGCAAGTGACCGAGCAAGCCATTCGCACGGGCTCTAAAGTAGGTGTGGACATTGGTTTGTTCAATAGCCCAGGCTGGAGTCAGTCAGGTGGCCCCTGGGTGAAGCCAGAGCAATCAATGCGTTATTTATCAAACTCAGAATTTCGGTTAAAAGGTCCTCAAAAATATTCCCAGAAATTACCTGCTACGGCTAAGGATTTTCAGGATGTAGCCTTGATGGCTTTCCCAGTTCCAGACAATGATGAACTGACGATAGCACAATTAAAGCCGCGTGTTACTTCCAGCCCAACCATCACCAATGCTGCTAATCTGATTGATGGCAAGTCAGATACGGAAGCATTATTCCCAGAAGGAAAGTACAATACGCTCACCATCGACTTGGAAGTGACGGCTCCTTTCATTGCCCGAAGCCTCGTAATAGCCCCCGCTCACAAGCCTTTTCGGGCCGATGCCGAGTTGCAGGTAAGTGAAGGAGGAAATTACCGCACGTTGAAAAAATTTGAATTGAACCGCACTAATCCCGATCCTAATGTTGGCTTTATACCCTATGGGCCGGTAGCCGTTTCGTTTCCTACAACCCAGAGCACCCACTTCCGCATCGTTTTCACCAATATGCAAGGAACCGGCGGATTGAGTGAAATTGGCCTTTCAACGGCACCCAGACTAGAGCGCTATGTCGAAAAGCAACTGGCCAAGATGTTTCAGACGCCGCTTCCCTTGTGGAACGAATACCAATGGCCGCTTCAGTCAGAACCTGACAACAAAGCGATGACAGTTGATCCTTCTCAGGTAATCAACCTCACTAAAAACCTTTCTGCCGATGGAACGCTCAACTGGAATGTACCGAAAGGAAACTGGGTTATCATCCGTTACGGGATGTTGCCAACAGGCGTAACCAATGCCCCCGCTTCTATAGAAGGCCGTGGACCAGAAGTAGATAAGATGAGTAAACAAGCCTTGGAAGCTCATTTTAACGCTTTTGTTGGAAAAGTGCTCGAACGCATGCCCGCCAATGACCGCAAGGCACTGAAATATGTGGTGGCCGACAGTTACGAAACCGGCTCCCAAAACTGGACCAACGGCTTTACCGAATCATTCACAAAACAATACGGATACGATCCATTGCCATGGTTACCTGTGCTTACAGGTCGTATCGTCGGTAGTGCCGATCAATCAGATCGCTTTCTATGGGATGTACGTCGTATGGTGGCTGATGCTGTATCTTATCAATATGTGGGTGGCCTACGAGAACTAAGTCATAAGCACGGCCTGAAAGTTTGGCTCGAAAATTACGGCCACTGGGGATTTCCTGGTGAATTTTTGCAATATGGCGGTCAGGCCGATGAAGTGGGCGGTGAATTTTGGAACGAAGGCGAGCTAGGCAGCATTGAATGCCGCGCTGCTTCTTCTGCCGCGCATATTTATGGAAAGAACAAAGTGTCAGCGGAGTCGTTCACTGCGGGTGGTCAGGCTTATCTGCGCTATCCGGCACTGTTGAAAAAACGGGGCGATTGGTCCTTTACCGAAGGTATCAATAATACCCTCATGCACGTCGTTGTCACCCAGCCCTATGAAGAACGCAACCCAGGCGTTAATGCCGGCTTTGGCACGGAGTTTAACCGGAAAAACACCTGGTTCGAGCAATCTGAGGCATTCGTGACCTATCTACGTCGGTGCATGTTTATGCTCCAACAGGGAAAACCGGCGAATGACGTAGCGTATTTTATTGGCGAAGATGCGCCTAAAATGACTGGTGCGCGCAATCCCGAATTGCCACAAGGTTATTCGTACGACTATATCAACGGTGAAGTAATTATGAATCGGGTAAAGGTGAAGGATGGCAATCTGGTACTTCCCGATGGGATGACCTACCGGATGCTGGTATTGCCTCCATTGGAAACGATGCGCCCTGAACTGATCCGCAAAATCCGTGACTTGGTGGCTGAGGGAGCGACCATCCTTGGGCCAGCCCCTAAGCGTTCGCCCAGTCTTCAGAACTTCCCAGCCTCTGACGTAGAAGTAAAGAAGATAGCGACTGAACTATGGAGCACCGTGGATGGAAAAACGGTAACCTCGGCAAAGTTTGGCAAAGGAATGGTAATAAATGGAATGGATATGAAAAGCGCGCTGGATATGCTGAAGGTAATTCCAGATTTCAATCTGAGCGAAAAGCAGCCAGTATTGTATATCCACCGCACATTGCCCGAAGGCGAAATCTATTTCGTAACCAACCAAAGCGACCAGACCATAAACCTATCTCCTGCTTTCCGGGTAACTGGCAAACAGCCGGAGTTGTGGGATGCCGTAACGGGCACCACCCGTACCTTGCCAGTATTTTCGCAAAAAGACGGAAGCACCATTGTTCCACTTCAGTTGGCTCCTTTTCAAAGCGGTTTTGTGATATTTAGAAAACCTGCAGCCTCCGGAGCTCCAGCTACTGGTGTCGACAATTTCCCAAAAGCCAACCAGTTATCCGCCATCGAAGGCCCCTGGCAGGTGACTTTCGACCCGAAAATGCGGGGCCCCGAAAAAACAGTGGTATTTGATAAGCTAATCGACTGGACAAAAAGCCCGGAAGCAGCGATCAAGCACTACTCAGGAACGGCCATTTATCGCAGCACATTCAAGCTGGCTTCGCTTCCAAAAGGGGAAAAACTCTACTTGAGCCTTGGTACGGTAAAAGTAATGGCCAAAGTAAAAGTGAATGGCGTAGCTGTAGGCAGTACCTGGACCGCTCCCTGGCAGGTAGAGGTGACCAATGCGGTGAAAAAAGGTGAAAACACCCTGGAAATTGAGGTGGTCAATACTTGGGTAAACCGGCTGATTGGCGATCAGAAACTGCCTGTCGATCAAAGAAAAACCTGGACTAATGTAAATCCCTACACCGCCGAGAGTCCGCTCGACCCTTCCGGTTTAATGGGACCAGTGACTCTACAAGCAGTGAAGTTTTAGCCTTTCAAATTATCAGTTAACAGTAGCAAAGACATTTTAAACCCTATTTTACTAGTGAGAAAACCATTCCTTACCCTTGCTGCAACGATCTGTCTGGGAATCCCAACAGCCTGGGCACAACTGCCGCCAAATTTTGGGAGCGAATATGCAAGCAAAGTCATTAAAGATGAACGCGTCCGTCAATACCTACCACCGCAACGCATCGTATGGCAGTCCGATAAGGCTGGGCAATCGATCATTCACCCAGAAGTACTGTTGACTAAGGGGAACAACCAGGCCGACTTAACCCAGAATAACCTCTGTACACTCAAAAGCTCCTCCACCGCTAAGCCAGGCATTCTCTTCGACTTCGGAAAAGAGTTGCATGGGGGATTGCGATTGACGACTGCCTTGATGAAAGTACAACGGCCAGTGAAGGTGCGCATCCGGTTTGGAGAATCGGTCAGTGAGGCAATGTCAGAAACTGATTCCACTACCGGCGCTACGAATGATCACGCCATGCGGGATTTCGTGGTAGAACTCCCTTGGTTGGGCAGTCTGGAAGTGGGCAATACTGGCTTTCGCTTTGTAAGAATTGATCTCGTAGAAGAAAACCGGGAACTGCTGCTGAAAGAATTGAAAGCAATTTTTACCTACCGGGATATTCCTTATCTCGGTTCATTCAAAACCAACGATGAACGGCTGAATAAAATTTGGGCAACGGGCGCGTATACGGTGCATCTCAACATGCAAGAATACCTCTGGGATGGTATCAAGCGCGATCGGCTGGTTTGGGTCGGCGATATGCATCCCGAAGTAATGACGATCAACAGCGTATTTGGGTACAGTGAAGTAGTGCCAAAAAGCCTCGATCTGGCCCGTGACATTACGCCTTTGCCCGAATGGATGAATGGCATCAGCACGTATTCGATGTGGTGGGTACTCATCCACCGCGATTGGTATATGCACCAGGGCAATTTGGCCTATCTGCAACAGCAGAAAGAATACTTGGTCAAGCTATTGAATCACCTCATGAGCAAGACTAAAGGAAATCAGGAAGCACTTGACGGAATGAGGTTCATGGATTGGCCTTCTAGCGAAAACCAACCCGCCGTTCATGCAGGTTTGCAGGCAATGATGGTGATGACTTTGGATGCTGGAGCCCAGTTGTGCCAGCTATTAAATGAGCCAGAAACGGCCAAGAAATGCCAGGCTACTGTTGCCCGTCTAAGAAAATACGTACCTATTTCTAATAACTCCAAACAGGCCGCCGCCCTACTGGCTTTGGCCAATCTAGTGCCCGCTCAGAAAGCCAATAAAGAGGTGCTGGCAGTTGATGGTTGTGCCCGTATGTCTACTTTCTACGGCTATTATATGCTACAGGCTCGCGCTAAAGCCGGTGATTACCAAGGGGCTTTGGATTGCATTCGTACTTACTGGGGTGGTATGCTCGATATGGGTGCTACTACCTTCTGGGAAGATTTCGATCTTAGCTGGATGACCAATGCC
The DNA here is from genome assembly GCA_040385915.1 of Bacteroidota bacterium. Taxonomy (GTDB): domain Bacteria; phylum Bacteroidota; class Bacteroidia; order Cytophagales; family ES-bin-26; genus ES-bin-26. The sequence continues at coordinate 5,361 of JAZKGK010000067.1, read as the reverse complement.
GCGCCCATTGATGGCTTAGTACCTACTGGTAAGAAAGACATCCATGGCGATTTTGGTGCCTACTGCTACAAACAATTGCGCCATAGCCTGTCCCATGGCTGGGCTTCTGGCCCAACGCCCTGGTTGAGCGAACACGTGCTGGGAATTCAGGTAATAGAGCCCGGTTGCAAGGCTATTAAAATAGCGCCACATTTGGGCGATTTGCAGTGGGCAGAAGGCACCTTTCCAACGCCCTACGGCATAGTAACCGTAAAGCATAAGAAACTCTCCAATGGCAAGATAGAAACCACTGTAGACGCTCCCAAAGAAGTGAGGATCATCCAATAGTGAATAGTTGCGACTCATAAGTTACCAAAAAAAGACCTTCGCTATCACTAGCGAAGGTCTTTTCAAATAAGCCAATTAAGCCAATAGACAAAATCTGTTAACCTACCATTTTCGAGGGGTTATTTATCAGCTTTCTTCTTTTTCAAGTTATCATCCAACATCTTGATAAAATACCCGCCTACTACCGACCGCGCCCTAAACCCAACTGATTCGCCATTGGTTGTTTCGTGCCAATCACTTAGCGGAACACGGCTTGGGCTTTCATTAGCATATACATAGATAGGATGGATCAACTGTTGGAAGTGTTCTGGGGAATCCGCCAGCGTAGCCGTCCACATAATCCAATCAGACTTAGTATATGTTTTTCGGCTATCGAGTGGCAGCCCAAATTTGTTTTGTTTACTCAGGTAGAAGTTTATTTCTTTGGGGGCTATTTCAGCAGGAAAAACATCCAAATTCAATACTTTGTCCCATACCAAATTATACTTCTGGCTCCAGGTTCCTTTTTTATCGAACGTAAGGGCATAATGATCGCCATCCTGCGCCATTTGAGCCCACTTTTGAGCCATTTCCTTCGCTACAGCCTTATAGGCCGCTGCTGTAGTGGCATCGCCCAGCATACCAGCCATTTTGCCATAGCCAGCCAATCCAACAATCGCTTTGATAGAAAGATTTGAATTGTGTGCTAAATGGCCTGCAAAATCATCCGTACAGAGTTGGTTATCAGGATCAAGGCCAGCCCCCTTCAAGTATTCAGCCCAAGTAGTGAGCACCTTCCAATGTTTTTTAGCATAATCGGCGTTGCCTTCTACGGCGGCAATTGCCGTTGCCAGAATCAGCATATTTCCGCTTTCTTCCACTGGCATATCTTCTCCATAGGTTTGTCCATTAGCCACAGGATACGTTCCTACATCATGGGCTGCAAAGGGCTTAGTCCACTTGCCGCTTTCACTGTAGTAGAAAATAGGATCCATCATGCCTTTTAATAAAGTAGGATTATACCTCAGGAACAATGGAGCTGACGGATAAGTAATGTCTACTGTGCCAATAGAACCATTACTAAAGTTCTCTTTAGAGAAAAAGTACGGAGTACCATCGGCAGCAGCGACCAATTTATGGGCTGCAATCGATTGACGATATGCCAGTTCACAAAGTTGAGCATATTCTTCCCCGCCCGATTTTTTAGCTTCCTGATATAATTGCTCATCAAATGCCGGGCATTCCTTCATTAAGCGTGCATAGTCATTTTCGGCCTCCTGTAACATCTTTTCAGGCGAAGCACCCGGATTGCGTCTCCACCAGGCTTTCAGAGTTTTATTGAAAAACTCTACTGAATTGATATCATCGTAACCCACAATGATGTGTCTTGAAACCGGTTTTTGGCTTACTTTCCCCAACGAAAAACTAGCCGCTAACACTGTTGGTTGCTCTCCTACTACCCGAGGCACGAAGGCATCATCGACTTTGGGCAAAGTACCGGTTTTGACAAAGGCCTCTTGTGCTTTTTTGGATACAGAAATTACCGTAGTCGTTTCAGGCGATTTGCCTACTGCCAAATACAAGTAGCCCCAATCAATCCGAACATTATCTCCTTTAGTTGCCAGCATTTTCTGCGATTGGGTACCTGCCCGTAAAATGTGCAGTTGGTTATTAGCCGAGCGCTTCCCGATCACGGATTGTTCCAGATCATTGACTGCTAATTCAGATGAAGCATCGAAATATATCTGCACCTCATGAGTCTTACTATCATTAGACTGGACATCGAAGGTCAGATAGGAAGCAGGTCGAGAGAGGATATCTAAGTTGTTCATCAATAATGGCGAGGTGAAAGTCACCTTCATATCTACCGCTCCGCACGCAAATTCATACACTGTTTGGGTAGCTTTTACTGTCAACGATTTCTGGGTAGCAACAGCATTAGCACTAGGCGCTGGCAGTTCATCCGCTAGACCAAAATCAAGGTGTTGCCCACCACCCGTATTCGTACAATGAATCGCAATAAGATTTTTACCCTTTTTCAAGGAGGCCTTGACCTCTGGAGAAAGTTCGTGGGGCTGGTATTCGTCTGTAAAACAATCGCAGTTATAAGCACTGATACCGTTAATATATACTTCTACTCTGTCATCGTGCCTTAGCAGAAGAAGAAGTTTTTGAAAATTAAGCTCTTGAATATCTACTTCTCTTCTAACCCACAGGTCATGGGAATCCCATTTCGTTCGCAAATTTCGCTCATTAACATCGCCAAAGCCGCCCTGCCCTACTTTCCAGGAAGAAGCCTGAAAGGAAGGTTTCATCCAGTCATTCCCTGGAGTATCGTAGGTATATTGAACATCATAAGTCTTTTGATGCCCCGTGGGTACTACCAGTTTGCGGGAAGGTGTCGGAGCTCCCATAAAATCCATCGTTTTGCCATCCACCCGAATCTTACCAGTCAGGCGATGGGGGCGACCAGTCCAGTGCCGGGTAGGCTCGCCGTATAATTTATCCGAAAAAGACCAAACACTGGTATAGGGGTCAACAGTAATTAAGGGCACTGCTGGAGATCGAAGTTCCTGGGCATTTACCTGTGTAAACAGGCATGCTATCATGAAAAGAAAAGTCAGTTTTTTCATTTGGTAATAGAGTAAGTATATTGAAAATGGTTTGATAGATGAGTAGTAGAAGTATAGCTCGCTAAAATATCTAAATCGATTACATATCCCTATAAAAAAAACAGACTTTCCAAATCTATAGGGACTTGGAAAGTCTGTTTTTGACATTCTTAAAAATGCTCAATAAATACAAAAGCTTGCATTTGGAGCTTCAATTACAAAGAACACGAAGGATTCTGTCATCCGTGATTGTAAGGCTTAATTAGTCTACCAAGGTAATTTTTATCACTTTAGAAAAAAGCATTCCCGATACGCCATCAATTTCCACACCAACACGTGCAAAAACCTCCTTCTGACCAGGATTAAGCTTAACTATTGGCACCGCTACAGAAAGCGAAAGCGCATTCAAATCCAGACCCGCTCCATCTTTTGTCGAGGCAACAAGCGAATTTCCAATATCAACAAACTGAGTTTTATTGACAAAAAGACTTACTTTCTTTATAGCTTTAGCATCAGCAACGATCTTTTCTAATTTAAAGGACGCTGTCGCCATTCTTCCAGTAGATGGTGTAATAGAAACATCCTTCACCATATAATAGGGTACTACTTCAATATCTTGGGTTGTGCTTCCCTTAATAATTAAAGGTGTCTTATCAGGCTGAGGAACATACGGACCAACATTAGGCAAATACAGCTGATATTCTCCATCAAATAATAGCGCAGAGAACGAGCCATCCTGAGCAATTGAAACAGAAATAGGTGTTTCTTTAGCAAACCCTGCTTGTATCAAACGGATATCGACCTGTCCTTGAGCTAAATTAATGGCTTCGGATTTATATACAAGTCTACCTTTAAAGGCAGACTTTGGTGGCTCATAATTATCATAAGCACATGAGGCTAGCGACAAGCTAAGAACTAGCCCCATTATATAATTAAATTTTCTGATCATAATATTTTCCTTTTATGGTTAAAACCGATGTGTTTATTCTGCATAAACGAGCGAGATGATATAAGTAAACTATTTTCTGTAACTTATTTAAATGCCGTTTATGCAGAATATTGATTATTAATTATTGATTAGGATTTCTAACTATTTTCGGATTTCTATTGATAACTTCATTACTAATTTCTGAATAATAATTTCCTAAAGCAAAGCGATCTGCTCCTGACAACTGATCCCACAAAACACGTTTGAAAACCCACTTTTGGTTCTTATGGTCAGGATCAGCCTGATCATATACTTTGAATGGCCACAAAGCAAAGGGACGAGTACTTGGCTGCATTATATCTCCCGGCATGCTAGTTAAATCATTTCTAGAGCCATCCCAAACTATGTCAGCGATTCTCCAACGCTTATAATCCCAAAGCTCATGTCCTTCAAATGCTAATTCTACTTTTCTTTCATGCGCTATGCGATTGAAGGTAACTTCGGCTGGAATAAGATCTGTTTTGAAACCAGCTCTTCTACGCACCTGGTTTATATAATCGGTTGCATCGGCACCTTGTCCTAACTCAAATGCTGCTTCAGCAGCATTGAGCAATACTTCAGCATACCGATAACGAATCCACCAAACTTCACTTCCACTGCCGCGTTGTCCAGAACCAGGGGTCGGATCTAGGTATTTTCTAAGGTAGAATCCTGTTTGAGCAGCTCTAAAGAAACTCAATACAGGGCCGCTACCACCAATAGATTGTTCTCTTACAGTTTTTCCTGGCAAAGGATCAACACCTTGATTACCAGGAGCACTTGCATCATATATCTTATTCGTGGCAGGAACCATCCATCCAGCCCAAATATCCACTTCTTTTCCTTTAAACTTTGTTCCAGGAAGAATAATTGTTCCACCTAACCTAGCGTCACGCCCTGCAAAGAGATCCTGAGGTTGATCAAAAACCAATAATTCATTATTCTCATCAACTAACAGGTCATTTGCATTCGTTTTAGTAAGTGGTGCAAACGTATTATCTAGTTTTTCAAATGATTGAACCAGATTAAGTGTAGGATTCACCCGACCGGCATCCCCTGGCTCTTCTGTTCCAGCAAACGGTTGGTTCAAAATAGTAAATGGTATCGTCTTACCACTTTTCAGCTTAAAGTCCTCAGCAAAAATAACTTCTGGGTTACCTGACTTGTCATAAAAAATTTTAGAATATCGCTCCTCTAAGGTAGGAGACTCTTTCATGTACAAGGCATATGTGTTCATTCCAATAAGTTTCTTGGCTGCAGCCAAAGAAGTTTCGTAATACTTTGTGGCCATACTGGCAGGAATGCCAACTTCACCGCCTGGCAATATAACACTAGGGGTGCGTAATGCACCGTATTTAGCTATAGAAGCAGCATACAAAGCAACCCGTGATTGCATAGCCAAGACCAGCCCCTGAGTAGCCCGATTCTTCTCATTTACATCATTTGGCAGGCTAGATTCAATTTCTTGCAACTCTT
>JAZKGK010000066.1:0-14120 GCA_040385915.1 Bacteroidota bacterium | reverse complement strand
AACAATAAATTACTGCGATTCAGAAAAGCGTCGTTTATTATCAACTGACCACTTAACCTGCAAGACAACGCTGTTTTCAGGCAGAAGTTACCGAAAATGAAAGCGGAGATTTACTACCATTCTCTTTATGATGAACACTGGCATTCTACCTTTAACACGGGTGAGGATCTGGTGGTAAAAGACTAGCCTAAATCAACTAAATCAATCTTTTTAAACACCTACTATGAGTCTATTTCAAGCCCTTCCTGGGAAACGAATGCACCCGCTTGCGCTTATTGTCAGCTTCCTGCTGCTGTTAATGACCCACTTCGCAGGAGCGCAAACCGCCTTGCTGATTAAGGCTGGTAAAATGTATGATGCCGAAAACAAACGCTTTTTAACCCACCAGGAAATCCTGGTGAAAGGGAATACCATTGTCCAGGTAGGCAAGAAGATCCGCGTACCCAAAGGAACCAAAATTCTAGATTTGCCCCATGCCACGGTTACACCTGGCTTAATGGACATGCATACCCATTTGTTGGTGCACCAACGACAAAAAGAAGGATTGGAAATATGCTCTAAAGTGCCCACTGAGAAACGCTTACAACAAGCATTTGAGTTTGCCAGAGATTATTTGCTGGTGGGCATCACCACGGTACGAGACTTAGGTAATTCGGGTCAGTACTTGGACGTTCGCCTGCAAGACAGCTTGAAGAAAGTGCAGGTGCCCGCGCCACGGTTGTTTGTGTCGGGACCCATTATCAGTCCGCCGGGAGGGCAATTTAATCATCTTTCTCCCAGTGACACATTTTTAATTCGCCAGGAATACTATGCTATCCGCGGAGTGGTTGAGGCATCAGCAGCGGTGCAAAAGCTCGTGAACCGAGGCGTTAATGTGATCAAGGTGTGTATGAACACAGATAATGGTACGCTTTCGTCGGAGGAAATACAAGCCATTGTTAAAACGGCTCACCAAAAAGGCATTCCCGTAACGGCCCATACCACCTATGACGCCTCGGCTCGCAAAGCGGTACTGGCTGGAGTAGATGGCATCGAACATGGGTATGTGATATCGGATACGACCTTGCAACTGATGGCTCAGCGGGGTACCTATTTAGTGCCTACGGATGTTTCGCGGCAAATGGCTCTAATTCTGGTGGCTGGTCAAGGTATGAAGGAAGCAGAAGGCAAAGCCTATGCCGATGAGTTTCTTAACAGTACCCATGATCGGCTGGTAAGGGCGGTGAAAAAAGGGGTGATGATTGTATCTGGGGCTGACTATTTCAATGATCTCGCCAATATATCCCGGGGCAATGGGTCAAAAGACGTTTTAGTAGCGTACCAGGAAGCCGGTATTCCGGTAACAGACGTGTTGGGGTTCGCTACCCGGAATGCTGCCAAAGCTTTAGGCCTGTCCAACAGCTTGGGAACCTTAAAGAAAGGGATGAAAGCCGACATCGCCGTTTTTGAGGGCGACTTGGAAAAGGAATTTGCGAAAACCCTTTTTGCGGTGCAATGGGTAATTAAAGATGGAATCCTCTACAACCCAAAGGAGCAACCCTGAACCTTTTCTGCTGTTTTGGCTAAGTTTATTGCACTTCCGCAGCGGCTGAGATCATCGAATCGGCTACAGTTTGGTACATCAATTCCCAGGCTTGTTGGGTTTCTTGGTTCCATAGCGCCTCTAGTTGTAGGGCAAGCATGGCCATTAATGCTTTACCCACTATCTGGTAATGAGATACCTGAACTCCGTAGCCAACGTGTCTTTTGGCCAAGGCATCCAGTACATCGGCCAGTTCTTCGGTATACTGTAACTTCGAAACGAAAACAGTCATCATTGAGATGAATTTTCTGGTCTGTAATTCCGGGTCGTTCTTAAATAGTGCTTGCAGGGATGGGTCGATCTCAAATAATTTCTGATAAAACGATTCACCAGCTTCCTGCGGTTGTTGCATAACTGCACTCCATGAGCTCTTAATAATGAGTAATTGCCGTTCGGTCATATGTGTCTGAACCTTTAGTTTTAGAAGCACAAGTGCTTGGGTTAACTTTTGAAGTTTATGAGACACGAAGGTAAGCATCCTCCCACGCAATTGACTAATGTAGGAGGTATACAAAAGGTGAACAAAGGTCAAATTAATCCAGCAACCGCTATTTAACTACCATTTATACACTCTTTTCAGTCCTCGGGGAAAGGAATAAAAACGAAGTTGGTGAAGGCTCCGTCTAACACGAAAAGGCAGCAATATTCGTCTGGGTCTTTATAGGCTTCGTGGAAGGCTTCTACGTTTTCTTCTACTATAAGCTTTCGTTGCACAAATTCATCCAGGTAAGAAGCATAAAAATTCCAGACCAGATCTTTTAACTCGTACTTGCCCAATAGCAAATTGCCCATGCTTATGTCAGTCTTACTGATCGGGAAAATGGGATAGTCAGAAAACCCCCGCTTTCTGATTTGATAAGAAGCTTCTTTTAAAGTATCCGATACCATGGCAAAATCCTTGGTAATTGTCCCCAAGTACTTTCCATTCAATTCAGGATCATTGTTCATATTCTTTGGCAGTCGATAGTCTATGGTTAAAAAATAGGTGTTAGTATTCGCTACGTAGTTTATTATTTACCAGCCTCTCCAGTCAGTATGGTAATGGCTTTTCCGGTAAGGTGGACACGGTCGCCGTGCAGACTTACGCCCAATTCTCCACCCCAGGCCGAAGCCTGGAAAGCAGTAAAGGTGGTTTTTCCTAGCTTGAGTGCCCAATAAGGAGCCAAAACACAATGGGCAAATCCAGTAACCGGGTCTTCATTGATGCCAATGCTGGGAGCAAAGTACCGCGAAACAAAATCGTATTTTCCTTGGCTGGCCGGAGCCGTTACAATGAATCCCTGCACGTTTTCCTGGCTTAGTAAAGAAAAATTCGGACGGAGTTGCCGGAGGGTTGCCTCATCCGCTACTTCAATCAGATAGTCGGTTATGGGGATATTGGTATCGCTCGTCAATGTGCCTTGCAAGGAAGCTTCCTGGTTTCCGCCCGGAACTGCACCGCAGAAAACTACTTTTGTTCCCAGCGCTTGCACCACATTTTCCGGTATGTCGGCTAATTGATTGGAAATGGCCGGGAAATCCATCTCCAATTTGCCATCCACTAGTTGCTTTACAGTTAGTTCACCGCTCAGAGTATCGAAGCGAATGGTTTCATCAGGCGCAAATAAACGCAGTTCATAGAGTATATGAGCACTGGCCAGCGTGGCGTGGCCGCAGAGTTTTACTTCTGTCACGGGAGTAAACCACCGAAGATGACAAGTGCGGTCTTCGCGTATGCGTATAAAAGCCGTTTCTGATAAATTCATTTCTGCGGCAATTTGCTGCATATTATCATCCGTCAGCTCAGCGTTTAGCACGCAGACGGCTGCTGGGTTGCCAGCGAAAGGCTGTTCGGAGAAAGCATTTACCTGATAAATTTTCATGAGAGATAAGTTTACAAGAAGAAAAGGGTTAAGTCACATCCTTCATTCATACGGTAAACCGCTGGATTTTGGTTGCAAACGTAATCAGAAACTAGGCTATATTCACGCAGCAAATCCATTGTCGCTATTATTTCATCCATACAGTTATGAAAATCCTTGTTGCCCCGGATAAATTCAAAGGGTCACTTTCCTCTACTCAGGTGTGCCAGGCCATTATAGAAGGCATCCAATGGTATAATCCGGCGATAGAGGCCATTGGGTTTCCTTTGGCCGATGGGGGCGAGGGCACTGCCGAAATCCTAACCTATCACGCCGGGGGACACATGCTTTCTCATACAGTTCAAGATCCGTTATTCCGGCCAGTAAAGGCTTCTTTCGGGCTGGCGGCAGATGGCTTGACGGCTTTTCTGGAAATGGCGCAGGCATCGGGACTGCATCTGCTTGCGCATGCAGAACGAAATGGCTTCCTCACTTCTTCTATTGGTACGGGCGAATTGATTCTCAAAGCCGTGGAGAGGGGAGCCAGGCGTATCATTTTGGGAATTGGCGGAAGTGCAACCAACGATGCTGGCATCGGTATGGCTACTGCTTTAGGCTATCGTTTCCTGGATGCTGCGGGCAAGGAATTGAAGCCCATCGGCAGTAGCCTTATCCATATTGCCCATATTGATCATCAACACCTGCACTTCGATCCGGCGAAAATAGAAGTACAGGTGGCCTGTGATGTGAACAATCCCTTGACCGGTTCCTTGGGCGCTTCTTTGGTATACGGTCCTCAAAAAGGCGCCAATGCGGAAGAAGTCACACAACTAGAAGCTGGTATGAAGAATCTGGCGGCAGTAATTCGGCGGCAATTCGGGAAAGATATTGAAAATGTTCCAGGTGCTGGCGCAGCGGGCGGCATGGGTGCAGGCGCTATGGTATTCCTGCATGCCGCATTGTTACCAGGAACAGCCTTGGTGATAGAACAAACAGGATTTGACCAGCAACTGGCTGGCGTCGATCTGATTATTACCGGCGAAGGTAAAATGGATGAGCAAACGCTGCACGGCAAATTGGTCAAAGGAGTGGTGGACATGGCTGCCCTACACGGCATTCCGGTGGTCGCTATTGGTGGAGATTTGTCGCTGAGTCCACAAGAAGTCAGTGACTTAGGTTTGGTGTTTGCAGGTTCAGTGTTGCAGCGGCCTTGCTCTTTAGAGGAAGCGATGCAAACGGCTTATCCGGCCATTAGAAACCTGACTTATCATGTGCTGAAGCTGTATCTGGAAGGCTACAAAAAGGGCTTGGCTAACCGAATAAAATAAAAATCCTCTGTTTTTGATAGGTTGTTTCATTCGAAACAACCTATCAAAAACAGAGGATAGTATGATGGTGTGTTATTATGGATGAAGATTATTTCATCACACACTTCGTCCTTGTATCAGTCTAACTACAATAGCAATAACCGCCAAAACAAGCAGAACGTGAATGAAACTTCCTACTGCCGCGCCAAAGCCAATATAGCCAATTAGCCATAATACAATCAGAACTACAATAACTACGTTGAGGATACTTCCCATGATTTTATAAATTTAATTAAGTTAGAAATAATTGAGGTATAGTTGAAAAAAGTTGTGATTATAAATCGGCAATCGTTTGACGAATTTCTTCTTTTGTTTTGCCTAATTTCTGCTGCAAACGGCCTAATAATTCATCTTCTTTTCCTTCAGAAAAAGTTAAATCATCATCTGTAAGTTCGCCGTATTTTTGTTTGAGTTTTCCCTTTAACTCATTCCATTGGCCTTTGAGGTTTAATTCGGTCATGTTAGTAAAGTGTTGAGGTTCAAGATATTTTGATGAATTTTATAAGTTTCTTAATTTATTGTGTTTTACGGAAGTGCTTATCAGAAAGTTGCTTTTTCCTTTAAGAAAGTAAATGTATTGACTGATATTATGCTGCTTTGTACCATACTTATTTGTAATTATAGTTAGCCCAGTTACTTACGAAATGTTATGTTTTTTTCGAGAACTACTTTAGAGGCATAATTAGGCTTATTTGTCCTCATTTATTACAAATGACTCTTTTCTACAAGAACCATATTAGTTAGCAAGCCTCCCAAGCGTATCTTTCCCTAATTAAACCAGTAGCGTTCTATTATTCATCTCCCTTTTTGGCTACAAGTCAAGGAAGGTTATCTAGTGAATGAACTTGTATACTTACCCAATAAGTAAAATGGGAATTGTTATTCTTAGGCTGAGATTCGCACCTTTCTTTAAAGGAATGATGGCAGTCACATTAGCGTTTGTGCTGATGAATTCCACTAGCCTGGCTCAAGAATCGCCTGCACACAATATCCAGTTCAGCAATATTGGCAAAGAACAAGGCCTTTCTTACCCCAAAGTGTCGTGCTTGCTGCAAGACAGCAAAGGCTTCCTTTGGTTGGGTACCAACGATGGACTCAATCTCTACGATGGGGCTTCTATTAAGGTCTATAAAGTAACCTCGTCGACTCAGGCGGATAAAAAGCAGGGGCTTGTCAGTAACCATATTCAGACTTTATTCGAAGACCGGGAAGGATTTCTCTGGGTTGGGACCTACGACGCAGGCCTTTGCCGGTTCGACCGGAAAACAGGCATTTTTCTTCAATTCCGCCACGATCCTGCCAACCCGAAGAGTCTGCCTTCCAATCGCATCAGTTCCATTTTTCAGGACCACAAAGGGCGTTTATGGGTGGGTACGCTGGGCGGTGGCGTAAGCCGTTTTATACCGGAAAAACAAGAATTCAAAACCTTTTCTTCTCGTCACAATCCAGGTTCGGCCTTGCCCAACGACTCTGTTTCCTCTATTTATGAAGACCGGAGTGGCGTGTTATGGCTAGGTACTTTTGGCGGAGGGCTGGCAGCATTTCATAATACAGATGAGCGATTTACCACCTATACGCATCGTTCCGACGACTCTTTAAGTTTACCAACCAACTGTGTTCGCGTTGTCTACGAAGATCGGACTGGTAACCTGTGGGTGGGCACGGGGGGCAAAGGTTTGGCGCGTTTAGATCGCAAGACCCGCCGTTTTACCACCTTCCAGCACGAAGAAGATAATCCCCGTTCGCTCAATAATAATTACGTGATGGATATCCAGGAAGACAGCCTGGGCGTTCTCTGGATTGCTACCAAAGGCGGCGGACTCAATCGATTTGACCATCGCAAAGGCATTTTTTCGGCGTATATGCGCAACCTGTCCGTTCCCCAAAGCCTTAGCCACAACGACATTAATGATCTTTACCTGGACAAAGTAGGCAGCTTGTGGATCGCCACGGACGGCGGCGGCGTGTGTCGGTTTGAAACACAGGAACGGCAGGTTTTTACTGCTTTTGTCAGCGATACGAATAGCAGCTTTGCCGCTCGTTCCATCACTTCCCTTTTTGAAGACCACGAAAAGCGCCTTTGGTTGGGTACTTCCGATAAAGGTATCTATATCTTCGATTGGGATAAAAAGCAGTTCATTGCTTTCAAAAATTACCCTTCGCATCCGGCTGCCCTAAGCAACGATGGGATAACCGCCATTTGCGAAGATAGGTATGGCGAAATATGGATGGGAACCGGCAATAGTGGCTTGTATAAGTATAATCCGACAGAGCAAACATTCAAGGTCTATACTGCCAATGCTGACAATGTCAATAGCCTAACCAGCAATGCCATCGGTACCTTATTTAAAGACAGCAAAGGAAGTCTTTGGGTAGGCACTAACGGTGGTGGGCTTTGCATGTTTGACGCGGATAGTGACAGTTTTATTCCCTTTCAACACAATCCTGCCGATCCACGAAGCATTGGCGGCAACCATATTACAGCCATCTGCGAAGACCGAACCGGAAAACTTTGGATTGGACACCAGGCTTCTGGCTTATCCGTTTTCAATCCCAAGGACCAACAATTTATCAATTATCGGAGCCGACCCAATCAACCGGATGGGCTAAGCAGTGACTCGATTAGGGCCATTGAGGAAGCTGACAATGGTATTCTATGGATTGGTACGGCAGGAGCGGGGATCAGTAAGTTTAATCCCTCGAAGGGCAAGTTCACCAGCCTAACCGATCGCGTTAGCCTGCTCGACAATACGATCTGTGGGATTGTGAAAGACAAAATGAATAACATGTGGATCAGCACTACCAAGGGCTTGTTTCGCTATGATTGGGCTAGTCTGCAATTCAAACATTTTACGGTAGAAGATGGGCTCCCGAGCAATGAGTTTGTTCCTGGCGCTTTTGAAGTAAGCACGAGTGGGGAATTGTTTTTTGGCAGCCAAGGCAGCTTTATTGCTTTCCGTCCGCAGAGTGTGCGCGACAATGCTTACGTGGCTCCCGTCCATCTGACTGCTTTCCGGCTGTTTGATAAAATCATGCAATTCGAGGAGGATTTCATGCACCTGAAGGAGATTAACCTGGAGCACGACGACAACTTCATTTCTTTTGAATTTGTCTTACTGGATTTCCTGGCACCAGAAAAAAACCTTTACGCCTACACGTTGGAGGGCTTCGACCGAGGCTGGAATTACGTGGGAAACCGCCATTTTGCCTCCTATACTAACCTCGATGCAGGAGCGTACACCTTTAGGGTAAAAGCGATGGGCAAAAATGGCATCTGGAACGAAACGGGCACCTCCATTCGGTTGGTCATTCATCCGGTATGGTATAAAACCTGGTGGTTCCGAATTTTGGCTACGTTGAGCACATTGGGCATTGCATTCTCCTTTTACCGCCAGCGAATTCATATCATTGAAAGACAAAAAGCCGTATTGGAAGCACAGGTAAAAGAACGTACCGCCGATTTGCAAGAAGAAAAATCAAAGGTAGAAAAGGCATATGCAGAGATAAACTTTCAAAAGGAACAACTCCAGAGCAAAGACTTTCACCTGACCAGCAGCATCAATTACGCCAAACGCATCCAACATTCCCTTTTGCCAGAGCCGCAAGACATTCAGCAGTCGCTTCCCGATTCATTCATTCTGCTGAAACCACGCGATACGGTCAGTGGCGATTTCTATTGGTTTGCCCGCAAAGGCGATTTACTGCTGATTGCGGCCATCGACTGCACCGGCCACGGCATACCCGGCGCTTTGATGTCGATGGTGGGCAATAGTTTGCTCAATCAAATAGTAAATGAGCTGAATATCATTCGGCCAGCGGAAATATTACGGCGCTTGCACCAGGGTATCCGGTTTGCTTTTAAGCAAGATAGTGCAGAAGAAGGGGCGCTCGATGGAATGGATATTGCCCTGTGTGTAGTACACCTGAACGACAACCTCATTGAGTTTGCCGGAGCCAACCGACCGCTTTGGCATATTCACGATGGTCAGCTAACAGAGCTGAAACCTACCGGCACTACGGCAGGCGGACCCATGCACGATACGGAGGGCCGGTATTCGTACAGTTCCCTGCAAATTGACCAACCCACCAACATCTATCTTTTCACAGATGGTTTCGCCGATCAGTTTGGAGGCGAGCATCACCGGAAATTTATGCTGAAGAACTTCAAGCAGCTCCTGCTTGATGTACAGTCATTGGATTTTCCAGCACAGAAAGAAATTCTGAATAATACCATAGAAACCTGGAAAGGCCAGAATTTCCAAACCGACGACATGCTGGTGATTGGCTTCCGGGTGGGGTAACAGTTGTGCATTCGCATCAAATTAACAAACAATTTTAAATACTATGGCAGAAAATTTTGATACCGGACACGCGGTAAACGCGGCTAATTTTAAAATGCTTGTCGGTTATGCGACCACCTGGGGTGCCTCTTATAAACCACCCGTAAAAGACCTCACACTGGGTGCTTTACAAGCCCTAAATACCCAAGTGCAAAGTGCAGTAGAATCTTTAGCCACCTTGGAAGGCTTGGCAATGGAGCCACAAAAGCAACGGACGCAATTAGTCGACCAACTAGACGACAAAGCCCGTGGTATCATTTCGACAATGAAAGTACTGGGCATAGATAAAGCACTGCTCGAACGAGCTAAAGCGGTAAGCGACCTGGTTACGGGCAGCAACGTGAGCAAAATGAGTCAGAAACGTAAGCAAGAGGCTGAAATCGCTGCAACTGCTGGACAAGTACCCGCGAGCGATTCGCGAAAAGGCACTTCGGTATCGCAACAAAGTTTAGTTAAACGGCTGGGCAATTTTGGAGACTTGCTCAAGATGGTGGCTGGCTTTTCGAATTATAAGCCTAGTGCTGAAGACGAATATTCCCTTCCCAACCTGACGGCTTTTCTGGCTACTGTACAAAAGGCCAGCGACGATGCCGCCGCCGCAGAAAATCCATTGATGCAAGCCCGTACCCAACGCAATACGTTTTTATACGACGAAACTACCGGAGCTGTAGCCATTGCTGCCCGCGTAAAGCAAGAGATCGCCCGCACCCTGAAAAAAACGAGTGCTGAATACAAGCAGGTGAGTGCCTTGAAATTCACTAAACTCAAAAAATAAGGTATCATTGCAGCCTCCCTTATCCTGAAGACCCTTGATTGCGTGCCAACAAGGGGCATTTTAGGATAAGGGAGGCTTTGTTATGAATAATGGAGCCATTGTTATGTTGCATTGCCCCATTGTTATAAATGGTGGGTGCTTTGTTACAAATGCCTGGCACATTATTTAAGTTGGTGGAGGTATTGTTAAGATCGCCGGAGGTATTATTGCAGTTGGTGGGAGCATTGTTAAAATTGCCGGAGGCATTATTTAAATGGGTGGCGGCATTGCTGTAAATGGCGGATAGGTTGTTTAAAGTAATTACAGGAATACTATGATTAGTGGTTGGATTTTATGAAAACGGGCTAGGTTTGCGACAAACAACCTAAATTTACATCCTTAACAAACGAAGAATGAATTTAATAGATAAGGGAATTGAAAAAGGGCTTATTCGGTTTGACGAAGACCGAAACTTTGTAACATACATCCATCAAAATAAAAAGCGGAATTACAATAATCCTGAAGAGAAAGTTCAAGTAGAAACTTTTTTGACATTAGTTTTAATTTATGGCTATCCTGAGAACAGAATTAAACAGTTCGTTTCTGTTCAAATGGGCTCGGAAACCAAGGAAGCAGATATTATTGTTTACAATGACGACAAATGCGAAGAAACCTACATTTTAGTTGAGTGTAAAAAGGAAGACCTAACCGATCAACAATTTAATCTGGCAGTTGACCAGGCATACAGTTATGCGGTTGCTGAGGGGGCAAAATACGTTTGGACAACTTCACGAATCAAAAATCAGTACTACGAAGTTCCTGCCCAGAAACCGAAAAGCAGAATTGAAATTCCCGATATTCCGCAGTTTGGTGTCAACAAACTGGCTCCTCATAAATACGTGAAAGGGGGGATTTCGCAAACGGATGCTGAGCTTGACATGCCTAATGTTGCTGGCGAGCCTGATCCGAATGTAAAACAGAAATTCTTTGAGCTTCAAGTGGTAAGCGAAAGTGAATTGACAAAGATTTTCATTCAATCACACCAGGCACTTTGGGGTGGGGGACAAAGAAATCCAAGCGTCGCTTTTGATGAACTGGACAAACTTATATTCTGTAAAATTTGGGATGAAAAGCACCCAAGAAAAAAAGGCGACCCTTATGACTTTCAAATTTTTCGTGATGAAGACCCCGACGATTTACTGGATCGCATCAAGAAAATTTATGCAGTAGGTGAAAAAGAAGCCCCCGAAGTTTTCAAAGATGGTATTACACTTTCGGCACAGGAAACGCTGACGATTGTAAAATACTTCCAACGAATTAACCTCAATAAAACTGACCTTGACAGTAAAGGCAAAGCCTTTGAAACGTTTATGGGCAGCTACTTCCGTGGCGACTTTGGACAGTATTTTACGCCAAGGCCCATTGTGAAATTCATCGTTGACTGTTTACCTATTACACACAAAGCGCGAGTACTGGATACCAGTTGCGGAAGTGGTGGCTTCTTGTTGTATGCACTTGACAAAGTAAGAGATCAGGCAGGTGAATTTTACGACCCCATCAAAGACGAGAAAGACCATTACAAACATTGGCACGACTTCGCAGAGAAAAATCTATATGGTATTGAGATTAACGACCAAATAGCCAGAACTGCCAAAATGAATATGATCATTCACGATGACGGACATACCAACGTCATTGCTTGTGATGGTTTATTGAGTGGCGATTATTGGGAAGCTAAATCAAACGAAACAAAAGAAGATTTTGAAAGGAGAGAACTACACAATAAAAATACAGTTCAAGGCAAAACCGGACATAAAGAATTTAAAACCAGTTCGTTTGACTTTATAATCACCAATCCACCTTTTGGCAGTAGCATTAAGCAAACCGAAAAGGCGTATATGCATCAATACAATTTAGCCTTAAAAGAACGGGATTGGCTGAACACAGCCGCCAATGGCAAGGCTACCTTGCGTGATAGCCAAAGCACCGAAGTATTGTTTTTAGAGCAGTGCCATAATTTCCTGGTAGAACACGGTTATCTGGCTGTGGTCATTCCCGACGGAATTTTGACTAACAGCAGTTTGCAGTATGTAAGAGATAACCTGGAAGAACTGTACCGCATTGTAGCCGTTGTTTCTCTACCTCAAACGGCTTTTAGTGCTACCGGAGCGGGGGTGAAAAGTTCCGTTTTGATTTTGCGCAAACACAAACAGAAACAAACGGAAAAAATCAACAATCAAAAGGAGAAATTAAAGGAACAAGTAAAAACAAAGTATGGGTTTATTGACACGATTAACGATTGGGAAAAAGAAAAAATAAGCGATATCAAGCATTTAGAGGAACGAGCCAAAGAACAATATCCAAAAGCAACTAAAAAGGAAATAACCGAAGCCATCCAAGCCAAGAAATCGGCCATCCAGTCGGCCTTTACCGACAAAGTAAATGTGCTGAAAGAAGAACTGACGGAGAGATACCTGTCGGAAAAACAAGACCTATTAGACGACTATCCTATTTTCATGGCAATAGCCGATGACATTGGCTATGATGCCACGGGCAGAAGCACGCCTACCAACGAATTAATTGAAATAGGCAGAGAGCTTTCAAAATTTATTGCTCATATAAACAAAACGGAGAAGTAATGAGCAACTATACTATTTCATCCTCATTGGATAAAAGCCGGGTATTCATTTTGCAAAGAAGCGAATTGGAGAAACGTCTTGATCCGTTTTTCTACATTCCCGAAGTATTGGAACTTGAAAAGAAAGTATTAGCTAAGCAACCAAAGAAATTAAGGGATTATGTGCAAAGTATGGCCAGTGGCGCAACACCCAAGACAACGGAAAGTGAAATGTATTATGCAGAAAAAGAAAATGGCATACCATTTTTAAGAGTTCAAAATCTTTCGCCAACGGGCGTTTTAGAATTTGACGACTGTAAATACATCAATAAAGAAACTCATAACGGAATGCTGAAACGAAGTCAAGTTTCAGCAGGTGACTTGTTAGTTAAAATTACAGGAGTTGGACGAATGGCCGTTGCTTCTATTGCGCCCGAAGGTTTTGAAGGAAATATTAATCAACACGTTTGTGTGATTAAGACGGGGAGTAAAGAGATCAGCGAGATGCTTGCTGCGTTTTTGAATGCTGACATTGGCGAGAAACTAGCCAGCCGAAGAAGTACGGGTGGTACACGGCCAGCATTGGATTATCCAGCTTTACTTTCCATTCCAATTATTGAAGACAAACGAATTTTAGAAATCACCCAAAAAGTTATTGAGCAAAAGCAAAAGAACGAAGCGGAGGCAGAAAAGCTACTTTCAAGCATTGACGATTATTTGTTGGATGAGTTGGGGATTAAACTGCCTGAATTGCCTGAAAATTCTTTAAAGAATAGGATGTTTATATCATCTTTATGTAAGTTATCTGGCAATCGGTTAGATCCTTTTTACTACAACATTTCATTTTATGAACTAATAGATATTATTTCAAAAGGTAAATATAAAGTTTGTAAAGTTGGCTCAGTATGTCACAATATTGATACAGGGACAACGCCTGCAAAATCAGCATACATGGAAAATGCTGAACAAAATATATTACCCATAGTTAAAGCAGGTAGTTATACTGGGGACTTTATTGATATAAAAAAAAGTGATTTCGTTAAATCTGACTTCATGGGTAATATTGTCAATAAGGGTGATGTTTTTATACTTGGTGCAGCTCATCAAGCCGAATATGTTGGTAAAAAAGTATATTATTTAAATGAAGAGCCAAGTGAGAAAACATTTTTTGTTGGCGAACTTGTAAGGCTTTCAGCTAATTTGTCTCTATGTGAAAGTTTATTTCTGTTTTCACTATTGAAGACAAAACTTTATATGTCTTTATTAAACCGTGAAAAAAGAGGTCAAACATCTCATCTCTATCCAAAGAATGTTAAGCACATATCCATACCACTTCCCCCACTTGACAAACAAAAAGAAATAGCTGATCATATAATGGCAATCAGACAACAAGCCCAAGAGCTAAAAGACAAAACAAAAGAAGCACTTGCTCAGGTAAGCAAGGAAATTGAAAACATCCTTCTAAACTAAAAAACATCCAAGAAAAAGCATTTTATGTGGGAACTCTTTGCCTACTTGAATGGAATAAATTATCCGAATCATTGGTAGGGGCTGGGCTTGCCCCTGCCCAAATATGCCCTGCTTGCCTAATCACTAGGCGGTTAGGGCAGGGGCAAGCC
>JAZKGK010000065.1:0-1964 GCA_040385915.1 Bacteroidota bacterium | reverse complement strand
TTCCGCCAGCATCTCCTAAGGCACCGAGATTTTTGGTTGGATAGAAACTAAAAGCACCCATATCTCCGAATGTGCCTGCTTTTTGGCCTTTGAACATTGCTCCGTGCGCCTGTGCGCAGTCTTCTACTACTTTCAACCCGTGATGTTGAGTTATAGCCAGGATTTGATCCATGGCACAGCATTTTCCGTAAAGATGTACCACTAGAATAGCAACAGTACGGTGATTAATACTTTCCTCAATTTTGCTTGGGTCAATATTATAGGTGTGGATGTCCGGTTCTACCAATACCGGTTTAAGTTCTGCGTGAATGACGGCGAGGATTGTAGCGATATAGGTATTGGAAGGAACAATGACTTCGCTGCCGGGAGGGAAATCGAAGCAGCGCAACGCTAGTACCAGGGCGTCTAGTCCTGAACCTACTCCTACACAGTAATTAATCCCATTATAAGCAGCAAAGGCTTTCTCAAATTCTTCTACTTTCTTACTGAGTATGTACCAGCCACTTTTTAAAAATTCCCGAAATTGTTGTTCATACTCCGCTTGAAAAGGTTCGTTGACTTTTCGAAGGTTTTCGTATTCAATCATTTCTTTACGTAATCACTATTGCTGGCTGGATCCTCTACATAAAGCTCAATTTGCTCCCTTAACTGCTCAGGGAATAACCATTGTTGATTAATTTCTGAACGATAGCTAAATGATGTAGGCAATTCTTTTCCGTTAAAAACTGCCTTAAAATGGTGCTTGTCCCAGGAAGGTAAAGTAGGACAAATGACATAGTACTTTTTTAATTCTAATGTATTCAATGCGTCGGTTTCTGTAATCATTTCCTCGTGCAGCTTTTCTCCGGGGCGAATTCCCACAAACTTGTGCTGACATTCTGGAGCGATGACTTCAGCTAAATCAGTGATATGGTAAGAGGGCAGTTTAGGGACAAAAATTTCTCCTCCCCAGGCATTTTCCAGGGCATATAGGATCAAATCTACTTCTTCGTCTGGGGTAATACTGAATCGGGTCATCTCCGGATGGGTAATTGATAATACGCCAGTAGTACGTTGTGATATAAATAATGGAGCGACTGACCCTCTGGAGCCCAAGACGTTGCCGTAGCGTACCAAAGAGAAAATGGGGGTATTCTCTTCTGGAAGCTGACTAGCGGCTATAAATAGCTTTTCGGCGCAAAGTTTGGTTGCACCATATAAGTTAGCTGGTGCAGCTGCTTTGTCGGTAGAAAGCGCCACTACTTTTTTTACGCCACAATCGATGGCTGCTTGAATGACATTCTCTGCACCGTGTACATTGGTCTTGACAAATTCCATTGGGTTTTTCTCACCCGCTGGAACCTGTTTTAGCGCTGCCGCATGAATAATAATGTCCACTCCCCGGCACACGCGCCGTAGCCGTTCAGCATCGCGGACATCGCCAATCACGTACCGAAGGGGGGAATATAATGGCTCAGAAAAATACTGCGCCATTTCAAACTGTTTCAATTCATCACGGGAAAAAATAATCAGTTGCTTAATCGAGGGGAATTTAAGGAGGATTCTTTTAATAAAGTCACGGCCAAAGGAGCCCGTTCCGCCAGTGACTAAAATCGATTGTCCACTCAGATCTATTGCCATTTAAATAAGTTTAGGAGAGTTTTATGAGTTGAAAGTTCAAAGTTAACAGTTGATGAGTTTACACTTTGAACTTTACACTCTAAACTTTCAACTTATAATCTCACACAAACCCCAATATATCGAATTTCTTACCCAGAATAGCTACGTCGTCTACTTTGAGCCATTTTCGGAGTAGGGTCGCATAAATATTGCGGAAGTCTACTGTATACTTCAAGTCGCCTTCGTCCAGATCCGTTAAGTTGGGCGCTTCGTTAAATATTTTGCCCTTCTTCAACCGCCCATTGATTAGGAAAAGGTTATTGGCAGTTCCGTGGTCGGTGCCGTTGCTGGCATTCTGCTTCACC
>JAZKGK010000064.1:0-4909 GCA_040385915.1 Bacteroidota bacterium | reverse complement strand
AATCTTGGGCCGAAATGGTTTCTAAACTACTGTTATTGCTGGCTGCTACATAGCCTATTCCGGCAATGGTAGTGGTATTATTCGCCTGAAGATCAGCAATCAGCTGTTTAAAATGAATCTCTTGGGTGGGATCTAAACAATATTCTTGAGCCGATAACTGTGCATACTGTTCTGCGGTATGAACGAGTATTACCTGGCCTCTTTCTTCTGATTCCCATTGTTGCGCAATCAAACGCCCGCAGTCCGTTTCATCCGAAAAGAGCATCCACGACAACGGAGCAGACGATTTTGATGCTATCGCCAGAGGTTGCGAAACCCAAACAACCTTATATATATCTTGCTGTAAACCAGCCAATAATTGATCTTGCTTGTACTGCTCAACCAGCGACTGAATGACTTTTTGAGAATGCCTTACTTCTTCTTGTTCTATCTTCCCCTCTTTCGCTAACTGTTCTATCAATGTATCCAGAGAACTTCTTTCCAGATAATTGAACAGGCCTGCATTTCCTTGGTCAACTCCTTCTAAGGTTGCATCCGCTTCCTCTACCCAATATTTCTTCCGTTGGAATGGATACGTGGGTAAGCTTATCTTTTTCCTAACCCGGCCTTTTTCATACCCTGCCCAATCGATCTCCACACCAGCCACATACAAACTACTCACACTCCCCGATAACTGACTCCAATCCGACTGCCCGCGACGCAAGCTATGTAACCAAAGCCCTTTACCAAACGATAAGCGGCTACCCAATCCGACTAATACCGGCTGAGCGCCTAACTCCAGGCAAATATCACACCCTTGCGCTTGCAAGCAATCCAGGGCTTTACTAAACAAAACCGGCTGCTCCAATTGGTCTACCCAATATGTAGCACGCTCCATTTCCCCTTGCTCTACCGCCCCTAGCTGGCTAGATATCAGCTCTATCTGGCCATTGCCATAGGTCACTTGCTGGCATATTCTCTCAAACTCAGCTACGATGGGCCGCATTAAGGGCGAATGAAAGGCATGAGAAACTGGCAACGCTTGCGAATGAAGGCCCGCCTGCTGGAACTGCTGTTTCAGTTCGTCTATGGCTTCCCCTTCGCCAGAAATGACCACCTGATCGAGTCCATTGATGGCCGCAAAGGAGACCCGATTTTGGTAACTGGTCAAGTAAGGCTGCACTTGTGTTGCACTTGCCTGGATGGCAAGCATCTTCCCTCCTGCGGGTAGATTTTGCATCAACGAGCCCCGCTTGGCTATCAAGGGCAAGGCTTCTTCTAGCCTAATCCGGCCTGATACACAGGCGGCTACGTATTCCCCTACACTGTGCCCCAGCACCACATGGGGACGAATGCCCCAAGAAAGCCACAGCTGATATAATGAATAACCAATGGCGAAAATAGCTGGCTGGGCGTATCGGGTTTGATGAATAAAATTCTTTATTTCTCCTTCTCCATACAACACCTCCAATAAGGAATGCTCTAATTCCCCTTGCAACAAGTCATCACAGGCTTGCATGGCCAACCGGAATACCGACTGACTTTGGTAAAGTTCGTGCCCCATCCCAGGATATTGCGACCCTTGGCCAGTAAACAAAAAGGCAATCCGAGGCGTATGAGAGCCAGACTTATGCCCTTGCTGAAGGCCAGCGACCGGATTAGTCCCTGTTATATAAGCTTGGAGTTGTTGTTGTAATTGCGCTACATCACTGGCTTGCACTATCAATCGGTGAGCAAAATGCGAACGTCCAGTATTGGCAGAATAGGCCAGATCGGCTAGTGTTACTTCAGTAGTCTGACAGTAATTCAAATACCGTTGCGCCATTTGCTGCAATGCCAGGGGATCGCGCGCCGAGAGTGCCAGCAGGTGGCCAGCTCTCTCCTCCAGTACTGGTGCTGGTACTAACGCTGGCTTGGCAGGGGCTTCTTCTACCAGCATGTGTGCATTCGTGCCTCCGAAGCCAAAAGCGCTGACGCCTGCCACCCGTGTATGTCCTTCCGCTGTCTCCCATTTCTCCCGCGTCGTTGGAATGTTCACCTGCGAAGCAGCCAGGTTAATGCGGGGATTAAGGGACTTAAAATTAATTTGAGGCGGTATTTCCGCGTGTTTTACACACAAAACTGCTTTGATCAAGCCAGCAATTCCGGCAGCCGATTCCAAATGCCCAATGTTGGATTTGACGCTGCCGATCCAGCGAGGAAAGGAAGTTGCTTCGTTGCCTTTTAACAAAGACACGAGCGAGTTAACTTCAATGGGATCGCCTAAAGAAGTGCCAGTTCCGTGAATTTCAAAGTAGCCAATTTGAGCAACCGACAGCTTTGACTTTCGCAAGGCTTCTCTTATAACCGCCTGCTGAGCCAAGCCATTCGGAGCAGTGAGGCCATTGCTTTTACCGTCCTGATTAATGGCAGAGCCTTTAATAACGGCTTGAATCGTATCGCCATCCTTGATAGCGTCGGATAAACGCTTGAGTATGACCGCTCCGCAACCTTCTCCGCGCACATACCCATCCGCCTCCGCATCGAGTACTTTGCACGTGGAATCCTTGGCCAACATGCCCGATTTTCCGAAAATGGCGCTGATTTTTGGGTTCAGAATCAAATTTACTCCTCCTGCAATGGCTAGGTCGCTCTCGCCATTGCGAAGGCTTTGACAAGCTTGGTGAACTGCCACCAAAGAGGAGGAACACGCCGTATCAATACACATGCTAGGCCCTCTCAGATCTAGCGCATACGAAAGCCTATTAGCGATGATACTCAAGGCATTACCCGTTCCTGCATGTTGCTCTACCGAGCCAAGAAGCGGATTTTGTAAGTGTACATAGTCATTGCTACTCACTCCGACAAACACGCCTGCTTTCTTTCCTTCCAAGGTTTGCGGAGCAATGCCCGCATTCTCCAAGGCTTCCCAACTGACTTCCAGCCAAATCCTTTGCTGCGGGTCCATGTAGGTCGCTTCTCTGGGAGAAATGCCAAAAAATCCGGCGTCAAATAACGCGACATCGTCAATAAAGCCGCCTTTGGTTAAGAAGGCTAAAGCATCTGGGTTGTTTTTTATTTGGGAGACTTCCTTTTTATTCCAACGCTCAAGCAAGGCTTCTTTGATGGCACCTTTTCCTTCACTCAACAAATTCCAATAGGATTGTATATCGGGAGCCCCCGGAAAACGGCACTGCATTCCCACAATGGCAATGGGCTCATCGGAAGAAGGAAGGGAGTCAGACGACGGGTTAGAATCGGGGTCAGTGGCTGTTTCTTTACCCGCTAAATGGGTCGCCAGCAGCGCAATGGTAGGGTAATCGTAAACAATGGTGGGGGAAATGTCCTGATGGAGCCATTCCGTTAATTCCCCGGAGATTTGTACCGCTGTGAGCGAACTTAAGCCATATTTTTCAATCGGATCTTCCAGGTTGATGGTATCCCGATCTACTTTTAAATGCTGAGAAAACCGATCAATTAACCACGCTCGAATGGTGGCTTCAGACAGGTCAATCACTTTTGTATCAGAAGTCTGCGTTTGCTCTTGGGCTAATGAAACGGCAGCGCCAATGGCAGCAGTGTCGTGCCAGGAATCGAGCACAGTAAATGATCCTTCGTTATAGGCTTGCCGGCAAGCAAAGCGTTTGATTTTGCCGCTTGATGTCTTCGGCAAAACCATCGGTTTTACTAATAGAATCGCATGAAGCTCCAATTCGTGGTGGTGGGCTACTCCTTGCCGAATCGCCATAATCACCTCATTGGACTGCAAGGTCTGAATAGCTAATCGCTCTACTTCGGCCACTACCACCACTTTTTCCTCTTCCTCAACCATCACAGAAAAGACCGCTATGCCGGTTTTTCTGAGTGCTTCGTGGCAATTCTCTACTGAAAATTCAATATCCTGAGGATAATAATTCCGCCCCCGCACAATAATCATATCTTTCTGGCGGCCAGTAATAAACAGGCTTCCATCCTTCACAAATCCACGATCACCCGTTCGCAAAAACGGCCCTTCTCCTTGTTGAGTAAATGCCTGGAAAGTTTCTTTGGTGCGTTCAGGGTTATTCCAGTAGCCTTGCGCCACACTCGATCCTGACACCCAGACCTCCCCTACCCTATTTTCGCCTAGTTTTTCACCTGTAACAGCATCCACTATCTCCACCTGCTGATCTCCATACGTGCTGCCACAGCGAACGAATTCCCGCGCATCGTCGTCGGATAAGGCACAATTGATAATGGCATGTTGCGTTTCTAGCGCCTTCGCATCCACAATTTGGGCTTCACGCCGATTAAATTCACCTGAAACAATCAGGGTCGTTTCAGCCATTCCGTAACAAGGAAAAAAGGCTTGTGAACTAAATCCGGCAGGACTAAACTTTTGTGCAAACTGCCGCATGGTGCTTGCCCGAACAGGCTCCGCCCCATTAAATGCGACTTTCCAACGGCTCAGGTCCAGGGCATTTGCTTCTTCGTTGCTGATGCGTTTGCAACACAGATCGTAGGCAAAGTTGGGGCCTCCACTGACACAAGCTTGGTAACGATCAATCGCTTTCAACCATCGGTTAGGCAGTTGAAGAAAAGAAAGCGGCGGCATCAAAACGCATTGCATGCCCACCTGTATGGGTGCCAGCAAATTACCGATCAGCCCCATATCGTGATGAAAGGGCAACCACCCGACCACCGTCGAGTCTTGGTTGGTGCCAAATGCCTGATGGATGGCCGTGATATTGGCCACCATATTTCCTTGGCTAACCATCACTCCTTTGGGCATTCCGGTGGAACCAGAGGTAAATTGCAAAAAGGCTAAATCACTGGCATTGAAAATATTGTCCTTGTATTCTGTATAAAAACTTCCCTCAATCTCGTCCGTTTGCAGCTTGGGAAGGCTATCAAAAAGCGGGGCGCTACCTGCTTTTTTACGCAAGGATGCCAAGGCTTTCGTATCGGAAAG
>JAZKGK010000063.1:0-12370 GCA_040385915.1 Bacteroidota bacterium | reverse complement strand
CGACTTACCAATTTCTGGAAAAACTGCTGAAGGAAATGGCTGCATTGTTTCCAGATGAATACTTTCACATTGGTGGAGATGAAAACGAAGGCAGCCAGTGGCGCGCCAATCCGAATATACAGGCATTTATGAAAGCCAATAACCTGGCCAATAACCACGCCCTGCAAGGCTATTTCAATAAACGCGTGCTGCCGATGCTTACCAAGCAAGGGAAAAAAGCGATGGGTTGGGATGAAGTATTTACGCCTGGCCTGCCCAAAGATTTGATTATTCACAGCTGGCGAGGCAAACAGTCACTGATAGACGCGGCCAAGCAAGGCCATCAGGTGGTGTTGTCCAACGGATATTATATTGACCTTAATTATTCGGCAGCCAAGCATTACCTCAACGATCCGTTACCCGCCAACATTCCCCTGGATGCCGAGGCGCAGAAGCGCGTAGTAGGCGGTGAAGCCACCATGTGGACGGAATATGTGGATCAGCATATTATTGATTCCCGCATTTGGCCTCGCACGGCTGCCATTGCCGAAAGGTTATGGTCGCCCCGTGAAGTAACGAATGTGGACGATATGTACCGCCGCCTGGGTTTGGTATCGGTGCAGTTGGAAGAGCTCGGGCTGACGCACCTGAAAAATGTAGATATGCTGCTCCGGCGAATGGTACAGGGCACTGAGGTAACTCCCTTACGCACATTGGTAAACGTAATAGAGCCGGTAAAAGAGTATGCCCGATCCCAAATGGCCGACTATACCTCTTTCTCGCCACTTACCCGTGCGGTAGATGCGGCGAGTCCTGATTCGGATCAGGCACGGTTGTTTGCTAAGGCGGTTGATGCTTGGCTGGAATCGCAAATTCAGCAATCGGTTAACAATACCTTTAAAAACAAACATACTGCCGAAGCAACCGAGACGGTTGATGAATTGCTTGACTATCAGCTAAAACAGTGGCAGGCCAACCACGACCAACTGAAAACCATCATTGCGCGTGCACCAGTATTGCAGGAAATAAGTACGCTGTCAGAAGATTTATCGACTATTGCGGGCATTGGCCTCGAAGCGCTCAATTACATCCGGTCTGGTAAGGCTGTGCCAGCCAATTGGCTTGAAACCAGTCGGAAAAGGTTGGATGAGGCCAAAAAGCCGCGTGGGCAAGCTATTTTGGTGGTAGTGGAGCCTATTACGAAATTAGCCAACTGGGCTTCGGTAAAGAAGTAGAAGCATAGCCGTAAATAAATTATATTTCCTAAATAATTTATTTCTATTTTCAGAATGAGTATGATTGTAGAAAGAAAAACCCATAGGATCACCAAATAATTCATAGAACAAAAGCGAATGAACCAAGTGAGCGATAATTCCGAATCTTTGCTAGTTGAAGTAGCCTGGGAAGTATGTAACCAACTCGGAGGAATATATACTGTTATTAGATCCAAAACACCCAGTATGGTCAATGATTGGGGGGATAATTATTGCCTGGTTGGTCCCTACGTGCATAATCGGATGCCAGCGGAGTTTGAGCCTGCCGATGATTATGATGATCCCTTTGGTCGTTCGGTATTACGCCTGCGAGAGATGGGCTTTGAAGCATATTATGGTTTCTGGCTGGTTTCTGGCCGCCCCCGTGTCGTATTGATTAGCCCATTTTCGGCCTATGGCAACCTAGCCAATATCAAGTACTTACTGTGGGAGCAACACGGTATTCGTACCGTTGGGTACGACGAAATGGTAGATCAGGTCATTGCTTTCGGCAATGTCGTAAAGATCTATCTGACAGACTTGATTAAGCCGGAAAATACCGATAAAAACGTGATTGCTCACTTTCATGAGTGGATGGTAG
Source organism: Bacteroidota bacterium (assembly GCA_040385915.1). Classification (GTDB taxonomy): domain Bacteria; phylum Bacteroidota; class Bacteroidia; order Cytophagales; family ES-bin-26; genus ES-bin-26. Next base: position 10,537 of record JAZKGK010000063.1, on the reverse strand, counting down.
GTACGCCCATTCCTGAAATCAGGCGCGAGATGCTGCCCATCACCACGGTTTTTACCACGCACGCCACGCAGTTAGGCCGGTATCTGGCCATGAACGATAATCATTTTTATGATAATCTGCCTTTTTTCGACTGGTACAAGGAAGCCATTAATTTTAATGTAGAAACCAAAGTGCTGATTGAGCGTTCGGCAGCCCAATCGGCTACGGTATTCACCACCGTCAGCGACGTGACAGCACGCGAGTGCGAGGTGCTGTTGGGAAGAAAGCCCGATATCATTACGCCCAACGGGCTAAATATTCAGCGTTTTGTGGCTTTGCACGAGTTCCAGAATCTTCACCTAGAATACAAGGAACAGATTCATGAGTTTGTGATGGGACACTTCTTCCAAAGCTACTCTTTCGACCTGGACAAAACACTTTACTTCTTTACTTCTGGCCGTTACGAGTACCACAACAAAGGCTTTGATTTAACGCTCGAAGCCTTGGCGCGGCTCAATTGGCGGATGCGTCAAGCCAACATGGATACCACCGTGGTGATGTTCATGATCACTAAACAGCCGTATCATAGCATCAATCCGGGCGTACTGCATTCCCGGGCGGTCATGGAAGAAATTCAGCAGACCTGCGCCGCCATTCAAAAGCAGGTAGGCGAACGATTGTTCTATGCAGTAGCCTCAGGCAGCGATTTTAAGTTGCCGCAACTCAATACATTCATTGACGATTATTGGAAATTGCGCCTTCGTCGGACGCTCCAATCCTGGAAGACCGACCATTTGCCTTCGGTAGTAACACATAATCTTGTAAACGATGGGAAAGATGAAATACTGAATTTCCTGCGTGCTTCCAGACTGCTTAACTACCAATCTGATCGGGTAAAAGTGGTGTATCACCCCGACTTTATTTCGCCTACCAATCCCTTATTCGGTATGGAATACGGCCAGTTTATCCGGGGCTGTCACCTGGGCGTTTTTCCTAGCTACTACGAACCATGGGGTTATACACCGTTGGAAAGTATCGCGAGTGGGGTGCCTGCCGTAACCAGCGACTTGTCGGGCTTTGGAGACTACGTAGAGAAAAACATTCCTGATTGGCAGGATTTGGGTATTTATCTCATCAACCGGCGTGACCTCAGCTTCGATGAAGCGGCTAACCAACTAACCGACCAAATGTTTTCCTTTGTGCAGTTAACCCGCCGCGAACGTATTATGCAACGCAACCGCGTAGAAAGCTCTTCGGAGTTCTTCGACTGGAAACACCTCACTGTTTACTACCAGCAAGCCTACGATTTGGGTTTGAGTCGGCGATAAGCAATGAACAATAAACAATTATCAATGAACAATAAACATTTATTGATAATTGATAATTGATAATTGATAATTGTTCATTGCTTGCGCCAGGCCCAGTAAAAGGGGATGCCGCTCATCATCAGTACCAAGGCCTGTATGCTTTCTCGCGGTTTTGCTACTAACGAAACGCCGACTAGCACCACACAAAACAGGACAAATAGCGCTGGAATCACGGGGTAGCCTACTGCGCGGTATGGACGGGGTACGTCAGGCATTTTTCGCCGCAAAACAAACACCCCGAAGGCGCCTGCACCATAAAAGATGAAGACCGCGAAAATGAGCATGTCGGTCAGTTGGTCGAAGCTGCCGGAAAAGACCAGCACCGAAGCCCAGATGGCCTGCATCACCAATGATACCGAGGGCGTGCGGTAAACCGGGTGGTAAGTGGCGGCTGATTGGAAGAATAAGCCATCGTTGGCCATGGCAAAGTAAATGCGCGAGTTGGATAGAATGCTGGTATTGGTGCTGTTGAAAGTAGCCATCAGGATTAGAAGCGATACTGCCAGTGCCCCATCAGAACCCATAAACCTTCGTACTGCTTCGATGGCAGCAATGGCATTGGGTGTTTTGGCTACCTGGATTATTTCCTCCATGGGCATAGTATATAGGTAGGTGAAGTTGACCAGCAGGTATACCGCTGTCACAATAGCTACGCCGCCCGTAAGTGCGAGGGGAATATTACGGTGGGGATTTTTAATTTCGCCTCCCAGCATGCCCAAATTGTTCCAGCCATCATAAGCCCAGAAAGCTCCCATCATAGCCGTAAATAGCGCGCTGAGGAAACCCAGCGAAGACTGCGCTACAGCCGATTGCTCAAAGCTGGATGCTGGGGTCACTATATTGTCGAAGCTGCCACCACCGATGGAAAGACCCAGCAGGATAATGCCGACAATGCAGATAACTACCGCCGAAGAAAGTACGCTGCTCAAGGTGCTGCCGTATTTTACCCCAAAATAGTTGATGGTAGTAAGCAGGGAAAGAAGGCCAATTGTCAGAATTTTAACGCCGAGATTGTCAAAAGGAGTGAAAATGCCGAGTACATGGATCACTTCCCATTCCGCGCTTAGGTGAGGCAAGGGCACGAGTGAATGGAATGATTGGGCAAATACATAGGCAATAGATGCCTGAGAGGCACATTGGTAGACGGAGAAGCAGGTCCAGCCATAGAAAAAGGCAAAACCTCGCCCGTACATGCGTTTGAAATAGGCATATTGTCCGCCCGGTTCAACAATCATTCCGGCAATCTCGGCATTGGTCAAGGCGCCAAATAAGGTAACTACCCCAGCCAGCAACCAAGCCAATAGTACCAGCCCCGGCGACTGCAGGGCTGCCGACATCGGAGCTACCTTTTTGAAAACGCCAGAGCCAATCATGTTGCCTACAACCAGGGCAATGGCGGCAAATAGGCCAATGCTTCGCAGAAGACCGGTGGAGGAGGCTACAGCATGGGGCTTTGTCGGCATGAGATAGGGCATTTTAAAACCCCCCTAGCAACCTTTGCCAGGTTTGTATTTCGTTCAAAATACAAAAACTTTCTTACTATTGAATGACGAAGGTGCTTTTCTCTGGGGTGTGTCTATTTATCTAGCTAGTGCCATGAAAGAATATATGCTTCTGCTAAGAAAATCCGTATTTTCGGCCAAACAAGTATTGTATGGCTAAACGCAATAAAAAAAATCCGTTCAAACCGGGCGAGCCGCCGGGTACACTGACCTACTTTGGAAAGGAAACATTGCGTGACACCAAGGTAACGCTTACCCAGTACAATGAGCAAGCCCATACAATTACCAAGCTTACCACTATTACCGAATGCACTATGTTGCCGACCTCTTCGATGATACAGTGGATTAATGTAGATGGGATTAGTAATACTGAGGTAATTACGACCATTGGCCAAGCTTTTGGCTTACATTCCCTCTTGCTGGAAGATGTGATGAACACCGAGCAAAAGCCCAAAATGGAAACGTACGAGAACAATATTTTTGTAGTCATGAAAATGTTGGACTATAATTCGCGTACGCGCCAGATAGAGACAGAGCACGTTAGCTTGGTACTAGGGCCTTCCTACGTGATTTCTTTTCAGGAAGAACGCGAAGGTGATGCATTCGATCCGGTGCGTGCCCGACTCAATAACTCGACAGGACGCACCCGCCGCTCAGGTGCTGACTATTTGTTTTACGCACTGATTGACAATATTATCGACAATTATTTTGTGGTGTTGGAAAGTATTGGGGAGAAAGTGGAAGTATTAGAGGAGGAAATTATCAATCAGTCTACCAGCAAATCGCTAAAAAAACTATATTCTCAGAAAAGGGAGCTCATCTTTCTTCGGAAGTCCATTTGGCCGGTACGGGAAATTATCAGTGGGTTGGTCAGGGAGGAAACCGAGCTCATTCGCGCTGAAACCCACATCTATCTGCGCGATGTATACGACCATACCATTCAAATCATTGACACTGCCGAATCGTACCGCGACCTGATGGCTAGTTTGTTGGATATATACCTATCAGCCATTAGCAATCGGATGAATAATGTGATGAAGGTGCTGACAATCGTATCCACCATATTTATGCCGCTCAGCTTTATTGTGGGCGTATACGGCATGAATTTCGACAACATGCCGGAATTGCACTGGAAATACGGATATTTTGGGGTGTGGGGTGTTATTATAGCGGTTTCGTTTTCCATGCTGGCATTTTTTCAGCGGAAAAGGTGGCTATAATAAATAAGCCGTCAGCGATCAGCTGACGGCTTATTTAGCCCCGCTGAAAGCTTATTTCGCTTCTTTTAATGCTTTGTATTCCTTATTCAGTTCGTCGATTACCTGTTTGGTAATGTCGAGTTTGTCGCTGACATACAGGAAATTACCTCCTTTAGAATAGCCAATTACATAGTCATACTGATTAGTAGCATTGCGTTTTTTGAGGTACTTGGTAATCACTTCGTAGACTTCCTCATTCTTTTTGCGTTGCTCTTCCATCAACTGCTGTCCTAGGCCAGTGCGATATTGTTCCAAATCCTGTTGCTTGCGCATCAACATTTGCTCGGCTTGTTGCCCCTGTTCCTGTGTCATAGAACTGGCTTTTTGCTGAAGCGCTATGGCTTCATTTTGTAAGGCCCGTAAGCGTCCACCTAGTTCAGTATCCAGTTTTCCTTGTTTATCTTCCAATTCTTTATTGGCTTCTCTGTAAAAGTCGTACTTCCGGGTAAGGGTGTCAGTGTTTACATAGACAATGCGTTGGGAAGCACTGGGCGCATCCCCTTTCGACGAATTGGCGGAGCTGGATGTGCCGCTAGAGAAATGTAGATAAAATAATACGGCCACCGCTACTACCAGGATACCGTTTAGAAGTAAAGATAAATTTTTCACGATGAATAGTTTTTTTGAACAAGCGGCAAATATAATGGAAAGATTCAGAAGCTCTTTTAAGGGAAGGGTCTTAAATTAAATTATCCCTACTTTGCAGAGATTATCTAATCCGCTTACTTTGCGGATGCTGGGTCAGATTAAAATGCGCCAATAATCGCTCAGAGCAAAAACAGTTAACCCTAACCCTTATTTTATGATACAAAGAGTGCAAACGATATTTCTGTTTCTGATTGCTGTCGGAATGGGCGTGTGCCTGTTCTCCACCAGTTGGCAGAAAATAGGACAGTCAGGAGACAAGGCTGTATTAACCGCTTTTAACTTGGAATTCCAAAAAGCGGGCGCTGTGGTATCTACTACCCCCACTTTTTATATCGCTATTCTGGCCGTCTTAGCCGCAGGTGTAGCGCTGTATTCGATATTTCAGTACCGAAACCGATTGCTTCAAATTAAGCTAGGCGCGTTGAATTCGCTGGTTATGGCTGGTTTGCTAGGTTGTATGATGTATTTTTCTACGCAAGTAGGAGAGAAGCTATTGAATGCTGCTACCCAAGGCAAGTATGATGTGGGTATTTACGCCGTTATTCTAGCGCTGGTTTGCAATATGGTAGCGAACCGCTTTATTCGCCGCGATGAGCAATTGGTGCGCTCAGCAGATCGGATGCGGTAGAATGCTCCTCTGTTAAAATACAAAGCAACGCCCGTTGGATATATAGTCCAGCGGGCGTTGCTTTGTTGGATATAGCTAAATTATTGGGCAGTAAAGGTGAAACTGACAGTAGTAGCGGTTAAGGATGTTCCTAAGTAAGATATAGGAACATTAGAGGCTTCTCCCTGCATAGTATTGCCAACAAAATTGATGGTAAGCGGTACGCCTGAATACGGTAAGGCTGCTCCTCCCATAGATGTAAGGGTAAGTTGGGTTTTATCTCCATTGAATGTCCAGGTGCCTTTGTCGGTAGTGGCTGGAGAGCAAGATGTACCTCCTTCAGTTGTTTCGTATTTATTATCGGTAGAGAAGGTGAAAATATCATCCTGTTTACACGGGGGTAAATACGTATTATAAATATCAATATTAATACCCACTGTTGCCGTTGCCGCAGTCAGTTTCCACTTTTTGGAAGTAGTACCTGCCAGCAGTACCGTTTTATCAGGTTGGCTATCCTCATTTTTCTTACAACCAAATGGCAAAGCGAGACAAGTCAGAAGAATGAATAGAACGAAGGGCTTAATTTTTTTCATAGGGAGTTTTGGCGTTAATAGTAAATAATAAACTGATAAAAGCTATTTAGTTTGATCGTAAGATTGCCAGGGAAAATGAAAAGCCTGGCAGCACCCTTTCGCCCAAAAGTACGGCATCGAAGCCAATCACTACTTCTACTTCGCACTGCGGGCGGTAGAGGTAGACTTTCTCTTCTTCGGCATCAATCAACCAAGCTAACTGACAACCGTTCTCTTGCCATTCCTGCATCTTCTTTTGCAAGATTTTTAAATTATCGCTCGAAGAACGTAACTCTACTACAAAGTCAGGACACAAAGGTGGAAAATGCTTTTTTTCTTCCCAGGTAAGGGCTTGCCAGCGTTCCTGTGAAATCCAGCAAGCATCCGGCGAACGCATCGCACCATTGGGTAACACGAAACCGGTAGATGAATCGAAGGCAATGCCTAATTGATGAATTCGATTCCACATATTTAAGTCAGTGAAAATATCTCCGCTTCTTTTCCCTGTAAAGCCCCCTGTAGGTGTCATAATGATTATTTCTCCGTCAGCATTTCGTTCAATCACTAACTCACTGTTTTCCTGGCAGAAATGAAATAACTGCTCATTGGTTAGTCCACCAATAGACTCCGTTCGAATGACAATAGCCTCCATAGTCGGGGATGTTTATTACTTATTGCTGCTAACTCACTTTGGCTTCTTCGGGTTCAAAATTCAGTACGATCTGGTTTTTTAGGATATCTTCCATCGTTTCGCGCTGGCGAATCAACCGCGCCTGACCGTTGTATACCAGCACTTCTGCCGGACGGAAGCGGGAGTTGTAGTTGGAACTCATGCTAAAGCCATAAGCCCCTGCATTTTTCAGTGCCAGCGTATCACCCGCACGAACTTCATTCAGCGTACGATCCCAACCCAGCGTATCCGTTTCGCAGATATACCCCACTACCGTATACACCGACTGTTGGCTAGTATCCGTATTCGAGATATTGACTATATCGTGGTAAGCGTCGTACATCATCGGGCGGATAAGGTGATTAAGGCCAGAATTGACACCTACAAACGTGCGGGCGGGGGTTTGTTTCACTACGTTGGCATTGACAAGCAAATGCCCACACTCGCTTACCAGAAATTTACCAGGTTCGAACCACAGTTCTAATTCCCGTCCGTAAGATTGGCAGAACGCCGAAAAAGCTTTTTTCACTTGAGCGCCCAGTTCCTGAATATCGGTCACGGCATCGCCTTCGCGGTAGGCTACCTTAAAACCACTGCCAAAGTCAATAAACCGCAGGTTAGGATACTCACGGGCGGCTTCGAACAAGACTTGTGCGCCTTGCAGGAAGGCCTCAGCACTCTTGAAATCAGAGCCCGTATGGATATGTAAGCCTGCCATGTCGAGGTTGTATTTCTCAACAATTTGTTTTACCTCAGGCAATTGCAAAACCGAGATTCCGAATTTAGAATCGGCATGCCCCGTCTGGATTTTATGGTTGCCTCCCGCCGAAATATGCGGATTGATACGAATGCAGCAAGGCACGCTATGACTGTATGTTTGACCAAATTGTTCTAGCACGGGCAGGTTGTCCAGGTTAACCATGGCACCCAGTTCTACCCCGTGTTGTATTTCATCAAAGGATACGCAATTGGGCGTATACATAATGTCGCTTGGCTCAAATCCGGCCATCAATCCCAGTTGCAGTTCCTGAATAGAAACGACATCCAGACCGATGCCTTGGCTCTTCATAAATTTCAGGATAGATAGATTGGTTAACGATTTGCCTGCGTACTTGATTTTTAGGTTCAAGCCACCGAAAGCCGATTGTAGGGTTTGTATTTTCTCCGCTATCTTTTCAGCATCGTACAGGTAAAGTGGAGTCTCAAACTCGGCACAAATATCCAGTACATTCAGTCCCTGGATCTGGTATTGGTTATTGATTAATTGCATTGAAATAAGTTTACGAAAAGTAAAGATACAGGTTGCAGCCAAATTCCCCGATAGGAGAGCCTACATTTCCTGAATATATCCCCATGTAAACTTCTCTAAAGCAGGCTGGTTAACCTTCTGAGCCATATTACGCGTATAAATGCTCACCGCCAAAGACGCAAGCTTGTTTTTGTTCCAACAAGCGTTACCCCGTCGCGCGATTAAGACATGGAAAGATCAGTGGAAATAATTGAGGCAATAACCCCATCTCAGTACGCCAAAGAAGCAGGTTTGCGCTATGTGAATGACGAAACACCCGGATTAACCCGTCGGCGGGAAGGAGAAGGCTTTCTTTACCTGGATAAGGAGAGCAAACCCATCACTGACGAAAGGACGATTAAGCGGATACAATCGCTAAATATTCCGCCCGCGTGGGAAAATGTCTGGATATGCCCTTCGCCCAATGGACATTTGCAAGCGACCGGCGTCGATTCGAGAGGCCGGAAGCAATACCGTTACCACGCCGAATGGCAGAAAGTAAGGAGTACCGCCAAGTTTAACAAGATGCAGGCTTTTGGCGAATCACTTTCGCGCATTCGGGAAGAAATGGACAAAGACCTGAAAAAGCCACTTTTTTCCCGCGATTATGTACTGGCAACCGTCGCCACCGTGCTCGACAATACGCACATCCGCATTGGTAATGATTGTTATGAGAAAGACAATCGCTCGTATGGACTCACGACGCTGCGCAATAAGCACGTGACTGAAGAAGGCAAAATGCTTAAATTCAGCTTTGTTGGCAAGAAAGGTGTTGTACAGGAAATTTACCTGACAGACAAAAAACTGAGCCGGATTGTTAAAAAGTGCCGGGAGATTCCAGGCTACCGCCTGTTCCAGTATTATGATGAAGCAGGAAACAAGTGTCAGGTCAGTTCCGAAGACGTCAATAGCTACCTCCGCGACGTGTCCGGCCTGGATCTGACGGCAAAGGATTTCCGCACTTGGGGCGGCTCAGTAGAAGCGTTGAAAATGCTCGCTGCTTGCGAACCGACGGACAAGGAAAGCGAAATCAAGAAAAATGTAGTGGAGGCAGTAAAATCTGTGGCTCAAAAGCTGGGTAACACACCGGCTGTTTGCCGTAACTACTACATTCACCCGCTCATTGTCAGCACGTATACGCAAGGCAAGCTTCAGAACTTTGTAGAGGCGAATGAGTATATTGAGCAGGTGGAAAGCGAACGGCTATCAGACGATGAAAAGCTGTTTATCAAACTATTGAACGATCCTCCGAAGTAGGCGATAGCCCAGGTTTTTGCATGGTCCAATGTATTTATTCTTGTAAAAATTGATCAATTCTAGTAAGTACGTCACCATATTCTCGGAAGAATTTCTTCTTTTCCATGGCGATAGTATAACCGCCTATCGCCAGCATACTGCCATACAGCAATCCGATGAAACCTCCGTAGCCGGGGATACCCTGGATATACTGAAATAGGATGAGGTGCAGGCCAGGAACCAGAAAAGCCAAGTAGATGGCTGTTCCCAGCACAGTTAAGCTCCTTCGTTGAATGAGTTTCATCCGTGCCTCTTTGAGAAAGAGGTTGGACGGTTGATCATAGTTAGTAGGCTGCATCGATATTTGTGTACTTATAAACTGATAAACCATCCAAGTTAACCCCAGGAAAACCAGCCCCATGCCCATCATTTGCTGCAAAGTGATTGCTTGAGTAAAGCCTATGGTAAGTAAGCTTATAAATCCTATAAAAACTATCCCGGCTATGGGAATAAGCCATTGAGTAAGGTTTCTTCTTTTGGTTTCCTTCTCTTGCAAGTGCCTTAAAGTGGTTTGCATAGGCTCATCCGGAATTAACTTTTCCAGTCCTGGCTCAATGTCGCCAAACTTATTCCAGATTGATTTTAAATTCTCCATGGTGATTAAATTTTTTGGTAAGAATTTTTTTAATGCGATTTACTTTTACTCCAATGTGGTTGCTAGACAGCCCGGTAACTTCACTTATCTGACTATAAGAGAGGCCTTCCAGAGACAAGATGATAAGCAGCCTGTCCTGTTCGGGTAGTTCTTGGATAAATGCACGAAGCAAATGCAGTTTAGTATCCATTGACTCATCAGCATGGGTATTTTCTGTGGCTGGTTCAGAAATAGTTTCTAAACTAACTTCAAGTTTTGACCGATTTTTTCGAATGAATAGCAGACATGTATTTACAGTAATGCGGTAAATCCAGGTACTGAGCTGCGCTTGTCCTTTGAAGGTGGCGATACCTACCCAGAGGTGAATACAAACTTCCTGAAAGATATCTTTGGCATCTTCCGGATTTCCTGCAAAGCCCAGACAGGTTCGGTAAATTTTACCCTTGTGTTGATGAATAATATGGGTGATTTCCTGCTGCATTTGACCTTTAGATACAGAAACCTACCATTTATTACACTTTTATCTGAAGTTTTTTCTGATAAGTAGAGGGCTTATCCATATTTATCGGTTTTTAATAACGATTATATTTCATTTCTTGCTGGACATAAACCTGGTTTTTCATCCGCAAACTATTACCCATGAATCTGACCAAGAAGCCGATTCTGTTTTTAGGCCTATTTCCTCTGTTGCTATTCTCTTTTACCTGGCTGAAGCCCTTCCCTCCCGAGGAACTCATCCAAAAGATCGCTGCCC
>JAZKGK010000062.1:0-33883 GCA_040385915.1 Bacteroidota bacterium | reverse complement strand
GAACAGTTTTCTTAGAATCACCATTCAACCAAACGCCAGGTCTCTGAAGAGACCTGGCTGGGAATATTACTGATACCGTGCGGCTAAATAGGATAGAATAGCCCCTGATTTACGAGAATAATCCCCTTGCAACGCTGTAATTGAAATTTCTTTAAAGTTTTCCTTGAATCATTTGTAATTGATAAAACTAAAATTAATATTTGCCTACTAAATCTATAGAGATAATAATTTTTAACCTTTTGCCATACAGCCATGCGTATTTTAAGAAACCTATCTATTCTGCTGCTAACTGCGGCCTTGCCAGTGATCGGATTTTCACAGGCCCAACCGAATGAAAAAGTATTGATTACGGGCACCCGTTTTACCTATCCGCTGGTCGAGAAGTGGATCAGTGAGTTCAAGCAAGCGCACCCCGGTATCGAAATCGGGCTGTTGCCCAAGGGAAGTGCCGAAAGTGCTACGCTGTCGATCAATGCCTACAAGATTCCCAAGGAAAAACTGAAGGAGAACTTCGATTATATTAATATCGGACGGTATGTTTTGTTACCTATTGCCAACAGCAACAATCCGCTGAATCAGGATTTTCAGAAAAAAGGATTGAAGGAAAGTGAGGCTAAAAAGCTCTTTTTTGAAGAGGCTGATGCCTATCTGAACGAGCCGAAAAAAGAGAAGAAAAACGCTTTTGTTCCAACCATTTACACCAGAGAGCAGAAATCCTGCGCTCCTACGGCATTTGCCAACCATTTTGGGTTTCAACAGGAAAACATCACCGGCAAGAGCATCACGGGCGATGATCGGTTCCTAATTCAGGCCATCAAAAAAGATTCCTCTGGCATTACCTACAACAACCTGGGTTTTATCTATGACCTCAGTTCCAGAAAGGTAATTGAAGGGATTGCTGTTGTTCCTTTTGACCTCAACGATAATGGAAAGCTGGATGCCAGCGAGAATTTCTACAGCTCTTTGGATGATGTGATTAAGAGTGTGGAAAGCGCTAAACCGAACGCAATTCCGGTGGAGAATGTGACCATTTCATTCTCCAAAGAAACGGCTGCCAGCAATCCCAACCTGAAGTTGTTCCTGGATTTTGTCCTCAATCAAGGCCAGCAGTTCAATCATCAGTTTGGCTTCCTGACCTTGGAAGAGCAACACTTAGCGAAGCAAAAAGAAGTATTGAATCTTGCTTCTAAAAACGAATAGCCCCCTACCCTACTCATATGATACTTTCCGACTTTAGCCTTTTAGGCAAGAAAATAGTGCTGGCGATTGTGGTCGCCTTAGTCCCGATTTTAATTCTGCTGGGCGGATTATGGGGTATGCAAAAAGTGCTGAAAGCCGATGATCAGGCCACGGAGACTTTACTCATTCAAAAAAAATAACGTTTTATGAAAATGGAACCCAGGATTGCCAACCGGATTTTCAGGAATGTCCTGCTTAGCCTGTTTATCTATGCATTACCCTTTATTCTCATGTTTTTCACCTTCTACTTGACCGGGCAAAGACCTTGGCTGAAGAAAGCCCTATCCACGAAACAGGCAGCCGTTAAATAAAAGTTAACCTTTCAATTTATAAATCCATGATTAAATTTATAGAAGAAGCCTTTCGTCACCTCGATACCTGGGGCTTAACTGCGCTCACGTTTATTCTGGGCATTCTGGAGTTTTCCTTTGGTCTGTACGGGAAGCATTGGAATAAGAATGAACGCTTTCTGGATATTGCCTGCTACACACTTCCCAAGTTGGTCATCAGGCCAGCGGTGACTTATTTTGGGCTCTTGTTCTTGCCGATGGCGCTACCAGGCATGAAAAATGCCTTTGAGTGGGTTCCTTTCGTTTGGGGATTCCTTATCATCTGTATTTACGATGACCTGACCCAATACTGGTACCACCGGATGCATCACGAGGTGCCTTTTTTGTGGCGGTTTCATCGCACACATCATTCGGCTCCTTATATGGGAATGGCCATGGCCAGTCGTCAAAACGTGATTTACAGCCTTTTCTTTTCGCAGACCTACCTGACAACCGCGCTAGTTTACCTCGGCCTGGGCTATCCGGCATTATTTGCCAAAGGACTGAAGTCGCTCATTACCAAGCTGGCGCATTCCAGCATTCCCTGGGACAAACCTTTTTACGAAAACAAGTGGTTGCATCCGGTGGCCTGGGTATTGGAAAGGGTTTTCTCAACGCCTGCTACTCACCACGCCCACCATGCCGATACGAATGACGATGGCGTAGGACATTACAAAGGCAATTTCGGGAACATGTTTTTCCTGTGGGATATGATATTTGGAACGGGTCTTATCAGTCGGCAGTATCCCCAATCGTATGGCATCAAACACTATCAGCAAGAAGAGTGGTATGCACAAATGCTGTGGCCTATATTCAAGTCTAAAAAAGAAGGCAGCGAGCTTTCTCTCCACGGCCCGATGGTAGGAGATGAGGTAAAGCAACCCGAATTGGTGCGAGAAACAGTCCATGAAAATGCTAAACTGGAATTGGCATAAGTAGCAACTAATCAAGTATTTCGTAGCCATCCAAAGAAAAAGCACAGCTCCCCGCTGTGCTTTTTCTTTGGATGCAAGGGTATAAACGCTTTGGCGAGCATGGGCTTTTAAATACTGCGGTTGACTACTCATGGCTGAAGACTGGATGCCGAAAGCAGACTGCTTACTTAGCTCCAGCCAGAAACGGCATGACAGACGTAATGTTTCCTTAATGAAAGGATGACATGACTACCCTTATTTTATGTTATTTTTGGGTAAATATTGGACGATATCTTTTTTAATGATGCCACATACTACCCCACCGACTTCTTCCTATTTCGTTTGGAGCAAATTTCATCAGGTACTTTTGCTGAGTTTGCTCGTTTGGCTTCAGGCTTTTCAGTCGATGGCGCAAGGCGTGGTTATCAACGAATGGATGGCCTCCAACTCATCTGCCGTAGCCGATGAAGACGGGGAGTTTTCCGATTGGATTGAACTGTACAACAGCAGCAATATGGCCGTACAACTGCAAGGCTATGGACTGACAGATGACGTGTCTATCCCCTTCAAATGGACTTTCCCTAGCCAAACCCTTGCTCCCAACAGCTTTTTGCTCGTATTTGCTTCTGATAAAGATCGAAAGAGCGGTCCTTACCTACATACCAATTTCAAAATCAGTGCTGCGGGCGAACCGTTACAACTGGTGGATGCCGCCGGAACGGTCGTAGATGCCGTGGCTGCGGTGACGATGGTGGCTAATGCTTCTTATGGCCGGCAGCCCGATGGCAGCAATAATTGGGTATTATTTATGTCTAATGCTACACCAGGTACTTCTAATCCAGCATCGGGCAACAGCGGCCTAGCCGTGGCACCTGTTTTTTCGCAAGCCGCTGGCTTTTACACCAATCCGGTAACGCTGTCGTTGAGCTCCACTACGGTTGGCGGGGTCATCCGCTACACACTCGATGGCTCAGAACCCACGGACATTTCGCCTTTGTATTCAACGCCCTTGGTTATTCAAAGCAAAACTGGCCTAGCCAACGACCTTTCCGCCATTCCTACCAATCAAGTCAAGGCGGGGCCTTCTACCTATTTTCCGCCGCAAGGCGAAGTATTTAAGGCCAACGTTGTGCGAGCCAAGACATTCCTGGCTGGTGCATCACCGAGTGAGGCCATTACCCAAACGTATTTTGTTGATCTGCAAATCAACCAGCGCTATTCATTTCCAGTTATTTCCATCGCGACCGATAGAGATGGCTTCTTTGGTGGAAAAGCGGGCATCTACGTCCCAGGCGATGATTTCAACGGCGACAACGACCGTTCGGGCAATTACTATCAGCGGGGCAGCGCTTGGGAACGGGCAGCGAATATTGAATTCTTCGACACTGACCGTACCAAAGGTTTTTCCCAACGCGTAGGCGTGCGCATCCACGGCAGCGCTTCACGGGTAGACCCGCAAAAGTCGTTGCGTATTTATGCCGATGAAAAGTACGGCAAAGCCAGTATTCAATACCCGATATTTCCCGACAAACCCATCAGCGAGTATAAAAGGTTCGTGCTCCGCAATGGGGGAAATGACCGCTCAGTGGCCTTCATTCGAGATATTTTCACTCAAAATCTGGTAAAAGACCTGAACCTCGATACCCAGGCTTCGCGTTCGGCCATCGTGTTTGTGAATGGTGAATACTGGGGCATTCATCACTTGGATGAAAGAATAGACAAATACTACCTGGCCAGCAACCATGGCGTACCTGCTGACAGCCTCGACTTGCTAGAAATGGATCGGGTTGTCAATGAGGGAGATGCCACGCATTACCAGCAAATGCTCGACTTCATGAAAAGCCACGATATGCGCATAAAAGTCAATTTCGATACAGTGGCCAAGCGTATGGATATGGAAGAATTTATCAACTACCAGATTGCTGAATTATACGCGGCTAATGTTGACTGGCCTGGCAACAACCTGGATTACTGGCGCCCCCGGAAAGCAGGTGGCAAATGGCGATGGATTTTCTATGACCTGGATTTCGCCTTCGGATTGACCGAAAATTCCACTTTCGTAAAGAATATGCTGACCTATGCGACCGACCCCAATGGCCCAACTTTTCCTACGCCAAACGCGGGCAATAGCCCTTACGGCACCTTCCTGTTGCGCACCTTGCTAGAGAATGACACCTTCAAAACCCAATTCATCAACCGGTTTGCTGATTTGCTCAATACCCATTTCAAAACGGAACGGGTAGTAGCGCAACTGGATCAGACCCAGGCCAACCTTGCCCCTGCCATGCCCGAACACATTGCCCGCTGGGGTGCGCCTGCATCCGTAAGTCAGTGGAACAGTAACGTGGAGGTGATTCGCACCTTTGCTCAACAACGGCCTGCGATCCAAAGACAGCACCTAATTGACTTTTTCAACCTTGGCGGAACTGCCCAAGTAAGCCTAAACGTATCGGATACGGCACAAGGACGGGTACAAATCAACTCGGTGATCATTGACAAAAACACCGTTGGGGCAACCAGCGCGCCTTATCCATGGCAAGGAATTTACTTCAAAAACACGACTATCCGGCTTACGGCTTTGCCCAAACCTGGCTTTAAATTCCTGGGCTGGTCAGATGCCAGCCTGCCACAAGAACCTTCGATCCAGCTCAGTTTACAACAAGACTTGTCGGTTACGGCGATCTTCGATGCAGAGGGTGTTCCGACCTTGGCTATGCCTTCCCCTTTCGATCTTTCGCAAGGAGAGTACACTTTTACCGAATGGTCAGCCCAACAGCCCGCTACTTCTTTTCCGGCCAACATGGCATTCCAACGGACTTCCAGCCAAGACCCGATCTGGAGTACCGACGAAACGACTAACTACACCTCAACATATAACCTGACTTCGGGTTCGCGCATCAATGGTTTGGGAACAGATGGATTTTCGTTCATCAATACTGGCACCAATGGACACCTGGGTGCAGCCGTGCTGGCATTAAACACCACTGGCAGAACCAATATTCGCGTAGGCTGGACGGGCGGAACGGTAACGCCCAATACCCGCATTTACTCTATTCGCTTGCAATACAAAGTGGGCAACAGCGCTTGGACTAACATTCCGGGAGCGTTGGAATATGTGCGCAATGCCACGGCAGGCCATTCACAGCAGTTCAGTTTGAATGTTTCGCTGGCTACTTCCCATGATATTGATGACCAGCCTTTGGTATATGTGCGTTGGAAATATTATTTCGTTTCGGGCAATTCCGGTCCGCGGGCTGAACTTCGCGTAGGCGATATTTCGGTCAGCAGCACTGCTCCTGCCGTCATTCCTACCCGTTTGGCCATTGTTTCGGTGAATGGCAATCGATCTCCTTCCCGCAATGGCGCATTTAGTATCACAGTGCAGGCACAAGACGACCAGGGTCATCCACAAAATGTGAATTCGAACACGAATATTAGCGTATCGCTGGCTACAGGTAGCGGTAGTTTATCGGGTAATTTCAGCGGCACTATTTTAAACGGGCAGCATACTTTAATCCTCACTGGCCTCCGGTATGACAAAGCCGAAGCGGGCGTAAGTCTGACCGCCACCCGCAATGGCGGCGTCGCTTTATTGCCTGCAACCAGCCCTCCTTTCACTGTATTGGAGGCCGCTTCGAAACTTATTTTTGTGGGTAATTACAATTATGGCGCGGCAGGTATCTCCTTTCAACCCTTCAGCATCGCTGCCAAACGAGCCGATAATTCGCTCGATGCCAGCTTTACAGGCAATGTTACCATAGCCATTGCTTCGGGTGGTGGTTCAATTTCCGGCACACTTACCCGACCTTGTGTGGCGGGCGTAGCTGATTTCAGCGATATTGTGTTTGCTCAGGGCGGGCTTTATACACTTTTAGCCACGGCAACCAGCTTGACGAGCGTTCCCTCCACTCCTATTAAAGTCGCTGGCTTAATGGAAGTGATGATCCCTCGCTTCATTCAGGGCACAAACGGCGACAATACCAACCGTGTACCTTATGCATTCCGAGCCACTTTACATCACCTGAACGACAACGCCAAATACCGTTTTTTCAATCAGGTAGTGCTACCGGTCGATGGGATCACCGCCGATGGCGCGGGCAACGTCATTTATGTCAATGGCAGCGAATCGACGCGGGTTACGTCCCTTTCGGTAGACAAGCCGGGGCAGTATAGCGAGTTCACTACCGATGCCAACGGTTCGTATACAGGCTGGTTCGTCACTGAACCAACGGGCAACAACCGATTTACGCCAGGCAACCAAATCCGCATGCGGCTGGTACTGAATGATGGCGGTGGCGGTTCCGATCCCTTCTTCCGGTTGACGGGCAATAGCTTGGTTACCGTAGTCGATTTTGGCAATGAAACCACCCAAGGCAGCGCTCTAATAGGCAACTCCTGCGCCACCGCCCGCAATATCATCACGCTGTACGATACGCCTGATACCTTAGCCAGACCCATTACCGCTACGATAGTAGAAAACGATGGCGTGGAAAATTCAGCAAAGAATAACTATGCGCCTTTTTATGCGGATCAGGTAAATGCCCAGAAAGGCACCTGGGGCGCAATCATTCCCAATAATTTACCCAATGGCATCCGCCGGATTGAGCAAAGAAGCCTTGCTAGCGGAAATATCATCGGCTTTAGTACCTCAGCCAATGGTACTTGGGGAACAACCAATACGGCAAATCCGGTAGGCGGCTCTCCCCTAGTGATTGCTGCCTCTTTTGCGATCCTGGCTCCGCTTCCGGTTATTACACAGGAAGCGTCTGAACTGGTTTCGAGCCTGGCCACGGGTAATCAGTGGTTCTTGGGTAATACCCCGATTGCAGGTGCTACCGCCCAACGATATACGCCCACTCAAAATGGTCAGTATCGGGTGTTGAGCAACGGTGCCGATTGCCCCTTCGCCTTTTCCCAACCGATTGATTTCGCCATTACCTCAGTCCCGAACCAAACCCCCAGCCAGACTTTACGCCTGTACCCCAACCCAACGGATGGAAAAGTCCAGGTATCTTTCCGTATACATCCGATGGTGGCACCCGTCGAAATCAGGCTGCTTAATGTACTGGGGCAGGAAATGTATCATCGTTCCCTGGAGAGCCAAACGGGCGAATATGATACCAGCATAGATTTGTCTGGTGAACAAAATGGCTTGTATCTGCTACAGATTTTTTACGGAGAACAGGTCTTAACCCGCAAATTGGTTTTGCAGCAATAAGCCTTTTTTAAGGGTAGGAGGAGATGAGTGATGGGAGAAGATAAATGGATAAATTAGCTTCTGCCTGGCTGTTTCAGTACTTAACCGGACAAACTAAGAGAATACCCTTAACAACGATGGGTTTGCTAAAAACTTCTGGAAATTTTTAATGAAAGTGTGTATCTTATCCACCAGTTCCGGCGTACATCTAGGAGCCTGATAAGCAGATCTTTTATTGTTCATTCCATGCAAGCGGCAACCTACTGCACTGATCCACTCAAGGTTCTGGAAACGGTACCCAATCTGTACTTGGTTCTTTCGCCCGCGCTGATCATACTCACCGCCAGCAATGCTTACCTGGAAGCCACGCTTACAGAGCGTAGCAAGATTGTAGGCAAGCATATATTCGAAGCTTTTCCTGATAACTCCAATACCCCTGATAGAGTTGCCAACATACACGCTTCCTTGCAGCAAGTACTATTAACCCGAAAACCCCACCATTTGCCCATTACTGGCTACGATATCCCTCATCCCACTATAGAAGGCACATTTGTTCAGCGTTACTGGCGACCCTCACATACGCCAGTGCTGGATGCTGCCGGGGACATAGAATATATTATTCAGGAAGCCGTCAATGTCACAGAGGCTGTTCTGGCCGAAGCACAGTTGAACGCCAGGGAAGCAAGGGGAAAAGCTGCCTTAACTCACGCCCAGCATCAACGCGCCCACCTGGAAAACTTTTTTATGCAGGTGCCTGCCGCCATCGCAGTGCTAGACGGCTCAATGATGGTCTTCGAGCTAGTCAATCCTACTTTTCAAAAATATTTTCCTGGTCGAACGCTATTAGGTTTGCCCATATTGGAAGCACTCCCCAATGCTGATACTCGATTTTACTGGCCTCTCCTGCAAAATGTTTATCACCGAGGGGAAGCATCTGTGGGAACAAAAGCCTTATTTCAGCTTGCGAGATATGCCGGAGGGGCGCTGGAAGATACCTATGTTGATTTTAATTTTCAGCCTCGCTACAATGAACACCAGCAGGTAGATGGCGTAATAATGTTTGCCTATGATGTAACTGAGATGGTCGTTGCCCGCAAAGCCGCAGAAGAAAGCCAGCGACAATTTCAATTGCTCACAGAAGCTATTCCGCAATTAGTATGGACGTCTGCTCCTGATGGAAACCTGGATTATTTCAATGGACAAACATTTACCTATTCGGGGAGAAATCACGAACGGTTGAAAGGGCAAAACTGGGCTGAAATTATCCATCCAGATGATTTACCCCTTTTGATGCACGAATGGACAACCTCTCTTCAATCTGGCCAACCCTACCAGGTAGAAGCCCGCGTGCTAGGGGCAGATGATATCTATCGGTGGTTCTTGATCCGTGCCCTCCCTTTCCGAAATGAGCAAGGAGAGATTACCCAGTGGTTTGGAACAACGACCGACATTGATGATAAAAAACAGTTAGAAGAAAAATTGCACGCTTTGGCTGAGGAACTGGCAACAGCCAATGAAGAAATACAAGCCAATATGGATGAAATGCAGATAAACAATGAAGAACTGGATACCGCTAATCAGCGCCTCAGTTGGATGAATGCCGACCTGGATACCTTCGTTTACACCGCTTCCCACGACTTGCGTTCACCCATAAACCGGATAATTGCGTTAAACCAACTATTGGAATACAACCTGGATGGCAAGTTGGACAGTGAAGGGCATAAATTGATGCAACTGATCAATACTTCTTTAGATAAGCTGAACACTACCATCCTGGATCTTTCCAAAATTATTACTGAGCACGCCGATGGAAAAGGCGAACTCGTTTATTTCAGGGATGCACTCACTGACGTTCAGGCCGATATCGAACCATTAATTGCGCAATCGAATGCCCACTTGGAAATCAATTTTGAGATACCATTCATTGGCATCGCCCGCAAACACTTACGAAGCATTCTATACAACCTTTTATCCAATGCCCTGAAATACCGAGATCCTAACAGGCATTGCTATGTAATTGTCCGTACCTTAAAGCACAACAACCAAGTACTTCTCTCCGTGTCTGACAATGGATTGGGGTTGGATAACCACGAGCAAGAAAAACTCTTTTTGGCTTTCCAGCGCATGCATACACACGTAGAGGGTTCTGGCGTTGGGCTTTACACCATCAAGCGGATTATTGAAAACCACGGCGGTACGATCACAGCTAAAAGCCAGAAAGGCGTTGGCACCACCTTTACCATTCATTTCAAAGCATAAAGCCAACAGGCAGTTTTG
Source organism: Bacteroidota bacterium (assembly GCA_040385915.1). Taxonomy (GTDB): domain Bacteria; phylum Bacteroidota; class Bacteroidia; order Cytophagales; family ES-bin-26; genus ES-bin-26. The sequence continues at coordinate 23,927 of JAZKGK010000062.1, read as the reverse complement.
TACCTGATTTCCAGCCACATACACAAGTCATTTTTTTATCTACGTTCGCCTATTTGATACGAGAAGCAAAATTCTGATTTACACCCACACATCAGCCACTTTTTGCTATTTTTGCTTCCTATGTTAACAACGGCAACGACTCCTATTACCAAGCCAGCCACGAAGCTAGCCATCTCCGTTATTATTCCAGCCAAAGATGAATCTGAATCTTTACCCGAATTATGCGAATGGATAGCCAAAGTAATGAACGAAAATGGCTGGGGCGGAGAGCCAGCGGCCTACGAAATTCTAATCATCGACGACGGCAGCCGTGACAATTCCTGGGAAGTAATCCGGCAATTATCGGAAGCTGACCCTCGCATCAAAGGCATTCAGTTCAATCGGAATTACGGCAAATCGGCGGCCTTGCATACGGGCTTCCAGGCGGCACTGGGCGAAGTGGTCATCACCATGGATGCTGACTTACAGGACAGTCCCGACGAAATTCCTGGCCTATACCGGATGATTAAGGACGAAAAATACGATCTGGTATCGGGCTGGAAGAAGAAACGCTACGACCCCATTACCAAAACACTGCCTACCAAGCTGTTCAATGCCGTTGCCCGCGGCATTTCCGGCCTTACCCTCCACGACTTTAACTGCGGCCTCAAAGCGTATAACCAACGCGTGGTAAAAAGCATCGATGTGTATGGCGAATTGCACCGCAACATTCCGATGATTGCCAAATGGAATGGCTTCACAAAAATTGGGGAAAAAGAAGTACAGCACCGTCCCCGCAAATACGGCGTTACCAAGTTTGGCATCGAACGCTTTCTGTTTGGCTTCCTCGATATGCTTTCCATTACCTTTGTCTCGAAATTCAGCAAACGGCCCATGCATTTTTTCGGAAGCTTGGGCGTACTTTCTTTTCTATTCGGAACCATTTTCGCTATTGGTATTCTTTACAAGAAGGTTTACGAGCTTGCCCACGGGTTGAAAGCCAGAAATGCCACTGACCAGCCATTGTTTTTCCTGGCATTGGTAGCTATTATCGTTGGAGTACAACTATTTACGGCTGGCTTCATCGGAGAGATAATGACCACGAATTCCCGCAAAACCCACGAATACCTTATCTCGGATACCATTGGGATGCGATAGGAAAACTTTGTAGAAAAATTTACGTGAATAGGCGCATGAAACTGCTTCATCCTACCCTTTTCTCCTTATTCCTAGTCATAGGGCTATGTGCTTTTCCTTTGCCGGCCTTGGCACAAACGCCCGTAAAAATGTCTTTGCAAGAAACCCTAAAATTGCTCCAATGGCAAAAGCGCGTAGTATTAGTCTGCGCTACATCGGCAGAACAGATTAATTTTCAGAAACAGAAAATACTCCTGCAACAGGATACGCTTGGCCAGCAAGAACGGGATATGAAAGTGATTAGCTTACTTTTTAATGAGATGGAGCAAGCAGATAAGGATTTCCTGAAAAAAGATTTAAACATTCCTGCCCACGGTTTCACGCTATTGTTGCTTGGCAAAGATGGAATCGCCAAACTGAAACGTTCTACTCCAGTTACCACCCAAGTTTTGTTCTATACCGTTGACGCTATGCGCATGCGAAGGCAGGAAATGAGGCGGAATAATTGATTATATCAGCCTTTATTGCAAAAAAAATTTCGGCAGATTAAGTTATTTACCAGCTAAATACCTAATCACTAACGGCTAACACCTACTTACTTAAAAAGGCAGTTTTGACAAATCTACATTGCCACCAGTCAGGATAATTCCTACTCTTTTGCTCTGAAATTTTTCTTTTTCCTTCATCAAGGCAGCCAAGGGCACGGCACTGGAAGGTTCAATAATAATTTTCATTCGCTCCCATATCAACCGCATCGCGTCTACAATCTGCTCATCGGTTACGGTAATTACTTCTTTTACGTATTGTTGAATGAGAGGAAAAGTTTTGTCGCCTACGGTAGCCATTAATCCATCGGCGATGGTTTTAATATGCAGAGCAGGGTGAATAACACCTGCTTGCAGCGAACGCCAGGCATCATCCGCTCCGGCGGGCTCAGCTGCAATAACCACGGTTGTGGGCGATAAATAATGCACACACAAAGCTACGCCACTGATCAAACCTCCGCCGCCTACGGGTGCAAGAACCACAGCCAGGTCTTTTACTTCTTCCAGCAATTCTTTGGCCGCCGTTGCCTGACCGGCAATTACACGGTAATTGTTGAAAGGATGAATCAGCACGGCTCCCGTCCGCGCTACGACCTCAGCCACTGTACTCTCCCGGTCTTCTAGTGTAGGCGGGCAAAAAGATATTTCGGCTCCGTAACCCAGCACCGCCTTCTTCTTCACGGCTGGAGCATTTTCAGGCATCACAATATAGGCCTTTATGCCATTTTCGCGCGCAGCCAAGGCAATCGCCTGTGCATGATTGCCCGACGAATGGGTAGCCACTCCCCTACTCCTTTCTTCTGAGGAGAGCGAAAGAACCGCATTCATCGCGCCTCTGGCTTTAAAAGCGCCCACTCGCTGAAAGTTTTCGCATTTAAAAAAAATGTCCGCTCCCGTCAAGTCATTGATGCTCCGATTGGTAAGCACGGGCGTGCGATGAATAAAAGGGGCAATCCGCTCGGCAGTCTCCAGAATAGCCTGAAGAGATGGAATTGATTCGGTTTCGGTAGTAGGCATAAAGTGAGTTGAAAGTTGGAAGTCTAGCGTTTAGGAGTAGATAAGCATTAGACAAAGAAGCACAAGCAAATGTGTCTGATGCAACCACTATAAAATGTAAGTGACCCAGAAAATGTCAAACCAGATTGCTTAATATCGCGTAAATACAAATACACCTGCGAAATGGCTTGCCTAAAAAAAGCTGTTTTTCTTTCAATAACCTACTAACCTTAAATATATTAGCCACTTTACACGCTTAACTTTAAACTTTAAACTCATAGACTTTAAACTCATTGTATGGCTGCTATACTTCTCAAAATATATCCTGAAAATCCAGAATTAAAGAAAATTTTGCAAATTGTAGAATGCTTGCGCGACGGCGGCCTGGTGATTTACCCCACCGATACTGTGTATGGACTTGGTTGTGATATTCACAATGCCAAAGCCGTGGAAAAAGTATGTCGAATCAAAGGACTCAAACCGGGGAAAATTGATTTATCCTTTATTTGTTACGATCTGAGCCATATTGCGGAATATGCGAGGGTAAGCACGGCTACCTTTAAACTGATGAAAAAAGCCCTGCCTGGCCCCTTTACTTTTATCTTAGAGGCGAGCAACAAGGTACCTAAAATACTGAATACCAATAAAAAGACAGTCGGAATTCGTGTTCCAAACAATAACATTGCACGCGAAATTGTAAAGGAACTAGGAAACCCCATCATCACGACTTCTATCAAAGACGACGATGAAGTGATCGAATACTCTACTGATCCCGATCTGATTTACGAGAAATTTAGTGGGCTGGTAGATATTGTGATTGATGGCGGGTACGGCCACAACATTGCCTCTACTGTGGTAAACGGCACCAACGAAGCGTTTGAGATCATTCGCCAGGGCCTAGGTAACTTAAGTGTTTATGTCTGAAGTAAATACCCTCTTGTGCTTCCAGCGTTTGTGTGACCAAAGCCAATCTGCCGGATTAGCACGGATCGCACGCTCCATCTGCTGTACATAGCGCTCGGTAATGGTATTGGGTGGTAGTGTATCATAAGGAGGCTCGGCCATTTTACTAAAGACTAACGCGTAAAAACCCCGCTTCACCCGCCTTACTTCCACAAACACCACCGGATAGTTCATGCTGCGGGCAATGCGCTCAGTGCCAGTAAAAAATCCGGTATCCTGGTGCAAAAAGGTGGTCCAATACGCGTGTTCAGCATCGGGCATCTGGTCGGCAACGGTGGCAATGCCCCGGGGCAAATCCTTCCGACGAACCACTTCCCGAAGGGTACGCTGAATGGGAATGGCATACGCCCCAAACCTGGTGCGAATACTCAACATCAATCGATCAAAAAAAGCGTTGTGCAGCGGCTTGTAAATGGCATCAATTGGCATATTTAGTCCAGAACCGCCCAACAATACCCATTCCCAATTACACTGGTGCGAAGTCAGCAGCAGAACTGGCTGCCCATTTTGTACGTATTGCCGGGGAATTTCTGGGTGAACCAATTGTACCCGTCTATGCATTTCTTGCTGGCTAATGGTGAGTGCTTTCACCGTTTCTACCATAATATCGGCCAGGTTACGATAGAAATCTTTGGTCAGTTGCCCTATTTCGCGGTCATTTTTTTCAGGAAATGAACGGCGGAGGTTTTGGATAATGACTTTCTTACGATAACTAATCAAATAAAAAAACAGCAGGTACAAGCCATCGGCCAGTAGGTACAATACCCCAAAGGGTAATCCAGCTATTCGTTTAAACAAGAACATTCGCATAATAAAACGGCTTTTTCTTACATCAGAAAGTGTTTACTAAGCCGGAGTTTTGTTTATTAAAGATTTTTCGCAAAGTTGAATTTAAATTTTGTCAGCATTTGATAATTACATTTTTTTTATTTTATTTGTTTGGTGATGAACTGTGAGACGGTACCCAATAGTAGATTAGTAAGCCATCCATCCGGTTCTTTTCCGGAAAGTGTGGTAATTGATTTACACTATCTCCCTAGCCTGGAATACTTTGCTGCTTTACTAAAATATGAGCATATTTATATTGAAGCACACGAGCATTACCAGAAGCAGAGTTACCGTAATCGCTGTTATATTCGGGCAGCTAACAAAGTTGACTTACTGTCAGTACCTATATTGGATGGCAATCGCAAGATTCTCATTCAGGATGTAAAAATTGACTATCAGCAAGGATGGTTGAAAGATCATTGGCGGGCTATTACTTCGGCTTACGGTAAAGCTCCTTTTTTTGAGTATTACGCTCCTTTCTTTGAACAACTATTTTTCAAGAAATACACATATCTTTTTGACTTGAACTGGGAATTGCTGACAAAATGTCTGTCTTTATTACAGATTCGAAAAAACCTTATACTGACTACATCATACGTTAAATTGGAGGAATTACTTAGTTTAGACCTTCGTTCCGCTATTCATCCTAAAAAAAATTATCTGGATAACAAAATCTACCAAGCTGTTCCATACGTACAAAACTTTGGCAGTGATTTTGCCCCCAACTTGAGCATAGTCGATTTGCTTTTTTGTGAAGGCACACAAGCTAAGCAGTTTTTAGAGCAATCAATCATTCCAGTATAAGGATTGAATATTTGAACACTTCTTCCGTTTCTTTTGTTTTACTAGCAGGTTGTACAGATTGTAGTTTATTTCATTGAAATTGCTGTAAGCGTTTTCGAACAGCATTAAAGACTTCATTTTATTATAAATTTCCTCATATTATGGAAGCAAAGTTTTCGAACAGAGTAAAAGAGGTAATCTCTCTTAGCCGGGAAGAAGCACTCCGACTAGGACACGATTACATTGGGACAGAGCATCTTTTACTCGGAATGATTAGGGAAGGTGAGGGCGTTGCCGTTGGGTTGCTTAAAAAGTTAGGGCTTTCCCTGGACGAACTACGATCAACAGTAGAACAGGCCACTAAGGGAACAGCTACCAACAACGTAAAAAATCTAGCCAATATACCGCTTACCCGCCAGTCAGAAAAAGTACTGAAAATCACTTATCTGGAAGCTAAAATATTCAAAAGCCAACTCATAGGCACGGAACATCTCCTACTGTCTATCTTGCGGGACGAAGATAATATCGCTACTCAGATTTTATCTAAGTTTCAGGTCAACTACGAAGTAATCAAAGAATTGCTGGAATACCATTCTCATAACCCTATGGCATCTGCCGACGCTGACGATGGCGACGAAGACAGTGGGCGCATGTTTGGTGGTGCTGGCACTGGCGGTGGTAAAGAAACGGCCAAAGGTTCTGCTGAGAAATCAAGAACGCCAGTACTAGATAATTTTGGCCGCGACCTGACTAAGCTAGCCGAAGTGAACAAGCTCGATCCTATTGTAGGTCGTGAAAAAGAGATTGAAAGGGTTGCTCAAATCCTGAGCCGCCGCAAAAAGAATAATCCTATTTTGATTGGTGAGCCCGGCGTAGGTAAAACGGCTATCGCTGAAGGTCTGGCTCTGCGTATTGTTCAGAAGAAAGTATCGCGGGTGCTGTTTGGCAAGCGCGTAGTAACCCTGGATCTGGCTTCGCTGGTGGCAGGTACTAAATACCGAGGACAATTCGAAGAGCGGATGAAAGCGGTGATGAACGAATTGGAAAAATCGCCCGAAGTGATTCTCTTCATTGATGAGTTACATACCATTGTAGGTGCTGGTGGCGCTTCCGGCTCGCTGGATGCTTCCAACATGTTTAAGCCTGCCTTGGCTCGGGGAGATATCCAATGTATTGGAGCAACCACGCTGGATGAGTACCGCCAATACATCGAAAAAGATGGCGCTTTGGCTCGGCGTTTCCAGATCGTGATGGTAGACGCTACCTCTCCCGAAGAAACCATTGAAATCCTGACCAACATCAAGGATAAATACGAAGATCACCACCACGTAAACTATACGCCCGAAGCGATTGCTGCCTGCGTGAAGTTATCTGACCGCTACATCAGCGACCGGTTCCTTCCAGACAAGGCCATTGACGTAATGGACGAAGCGGGTGCGCGAGTGCACATTAATAACATCACCGTTCCTGAAGATATTCTTGCCCTGGAAGAACAGGTGGAAAATATTAAGAAGGAAAAAAATCAGGTGGTGAAGAGCCAGAAGTACGAAGAGGCTGCTCAACTGCGCGATAAAGAGAAAAAACTGCTTGAACAACTGGAACGGGCTAAACAAAATTGGGAAGAAGAAACCAAGCAGAAACGCTATACTGTACAGGAGGAAAACGTAGCCGAAGTTATCGCTATGATGACTGGCATTCCGACGAATCGGGTAGCGCAAAACGAAGGGCTCAAACTCCTGAATATGGGTGAAGAACTGAAGGGCAAGGTAATTGGGCAAGTAGATGCCATTACTAAGCTGGTGAAAGCCATTCAGCGCACCCGGGTAGGTTTGAAAGATCCCAAGAAACCCATCGGTTCATTCGTGTTCCTGGGTCCAACCGGGGTAGGCAAAACCGAATTAGCAAAAGTACTGGCGACTTATCTTTTTGACAAAGATGATGCACTCGTTCGTATTGATATGAGCGAGTATATGGAGAAATTCTCCGTATCGCGCTTGGTAGGTGCGCCTCCCGGATACGTAGGTTATGAAGAAGGGGGACAATTGACCGAGAAAATCCGCCGCAAACCCTATAGTGTGGTATTGCTGGATGAAATCGAAAAAGCTCACCCTGATGTATTCAACCTGCTGCTGCAAGTGTTGGACGATGGTATCTTAACGGATGGCCTGGGTCGGAGAGTAGATTTCCGGAATACCATCATCATTATGACGTCGAATATTGGCGCAAGAGACCTGAAAGATTTCGGTTCTGGTATTGGTTTTTCGACCAAAGCTAAGAATGAAAATCAGGATGACATGATGAAGAGCACCATTCAGAATGCACTGAGAAAGACTTTCTCGCCAGAGTTTCTGAACCGCTTGGATGATGTGATTGTGTTCAATTCTTTACAAAGAGAGCATATTCACAGCATTATTGATCTGATGTTAACGAAGCTTTTCACCCGGATTATAGCCTTGGGTTATAAGGTGGAATTGACCGATAAAGCGAAAGATTTCCTTTCTGAGAAAGGGTACGATCCGCAATACGGCGCCAGACCACTTAACCGAGCCATTCAACGTTACTTGGAAGATCCATTAGCAGAGGAAATTCTGAAAGGCGAACTGGCAGAAGGAGACGTAATTGAGGCTGATCACGAAAACGGTGCTGAAACACTGGTGCTGAAAACAATCAGCAAGAAAGTTTCTTAATTCTGTTTTAATTGCGTCCTTCCGAACAGGTCGGATCATATAATAAAATCTCCAAGGAGGCTACTGACGTAGCCTCCTTTTTTATTGGCAATACCTCAAAAAGGAGTAATTTTGAAACTGGGTTGATTTCACCAGTGCTGGCTTTTTATTTATGAAAACAAGTTTGCTGTTAAAAAGAACATGTCGGTATCTATGCTTTTTATTCCTGCTGCCCTTGTTTTCTTTTGCTCAACAATCTTCCCGCCCGTTTACCGTAGGCATTCAAAGCTATTACGGTTTTTTACTCCGGCATAAACCTGCTTTGGGTGGCATTACCCAAGGCCATCCGTTTGGCGCAGAGTTGTACTACGAAGGCATCAAGGCTGGACAACAATACTGGGAAAAGGCCTATCACTATCCAAGTGTGGGATTCGCCTTAGGCTATTTTGATATGCACAGTCCTAAAATAGGACAGATGATCTATGTACTTCATTACCTGGAAAAAGATTTGGCCAAAGGCAATAAAGGAGCTTTGAAGCTAAAACTGGGCTATGGCCTCGCTTACTGCACCCACCCTTTCAACCTGGAGGATAATTACCAAAATATTGCCATTAGTACCCGGCTGAGTTACGCCCTTCGCACTGCTTTGGGCTATTCCATTGCACTATCCGACAACTTGAAACTGCACCTGGGTCTCACGATTACGCATTTTTCTAATGGCTCTTTTAAAATACCTAATTCTGGTACCAATCTGGTGATGGCAAACCTAGGCCTTTCCTTTACCCCACAAAGCAAAAAAATCATTTACCAGACGGTTGCGCTGCCTCCAGCATTTTCAAAGAAATGGATCGTCAATTTATCGGCAGCCTTTATCATTAAAGAGTTCGATTTGCCAGGCGGGCGCAAATACCCCGGAATGGTGTTGATGGCTAACCTCAGCCGTCGGCTCAATTATAAAAGCGCTATAAACATCGGATTAGACGGTGCTTACAATACCGCACTAAGAGAAGAAATCAACCGGGATTCAACCATTGACCCTGAGCATAAACCAGATTTCAAGCGGGTAGGCTTGGTTGTTGGTCACGAGCTTTTCTTCAATGAACGATTGTCGCTGCTAACGCAGGTGGGTGTATATATTTATAAGCATTATACCAGCAATATAGACGCGCCTATTTACCAGCGTTATGGCTTGAGATACCACATGAACAAAAGGTTGTTTGGCACCATGTCGTTGAAATCTCACTTCGGCACGGCGGATTTTGTTGAATGGACTGTTGGGGTGAATTTATGAAAAATAGACTTTTGCTGCTTGTGTTCCCTTTACTGTTGGCTTGCAACCAACCCTCGGCATTCGACTGCATAAAGACGGCTGGCAGCACAACGACGGAAAAACGGGCTGCCACTGGCTTTTCATGCCTCATTATTGACAATAACATTGACGTTTCCCTCACGAATGACAGCAGCACTGAAATAGCTATTGAAGCTGGAAAAAACCTGATTGGGCAAATAAAGTTTGAGAACACAGGCGATACCCTACGGATTTATAATGACAACCATTGTAACTGGGCCAGAAGCTATGACAATAAAATCAAGGCTACTCTCAGCATTTTGCCCCTGCACTCGATCGTCAATCGGGGCTTTGGGAAAGTAGCCAGCCAGGAAAAACTCCAAATCAAAAGCTTGACCTTTTATGTGCTGGGCGCCAATGGCGACGTTAATTTAGATATGCAAGCAGACAATTTTTACTTTTACACCGATTGCTCCCCTACGGCCACTTTTACGGGCAAAACGGAAACCTTTGGCGCCTGGTCGCGAGAGTTTGGGAAGATCCACGCTGAACAGCTAATTGCCCAATCCTGTGATATTTTGAATGAAAGTGCCAATGAGATAAGCCTGTACCCGGTTAAAAAGTTGACTGTCACAATTACCCGCAGCGGCAATATCCTGTATTATCACGAACCGGAAGTACTGGAACAACACATTTCTGGCACAGGCAAACTTATCCGCAAGTGAAGCGGGTAGTTAGAAACTTTCTGCTACTTTTGGGCTTTCAGGTTAAAAAAAGAAATTGAATCTTATCACATGAAACTATTAGAAGGGAAAATTGCCCTGATTACTGGGGCATCCAAAGGAATTGGCCACGCCATTGCTACATTATTTGCTCAGGAAGGGGCTCACGTAGCTTTCACTTATTTGTCGAGTGTGGAGAAAGGCCAGGCACTGGAAGCAGAATTACAGGCATTGGGCGTAAAAGCCAAAGGGTATCGCTCCGATGCCGCTGACTATGCTGCTGCCGAAGCCCTGGTCAATCAGGTAGTTGCTGACTTTGGCACCTTGGATATACTGGTAAACAATGCGGGAATAACCAAAGATGGTTTGCTGATGCGTATGTCAGAAGAGCAATGGGACTCCGTAATCAATATCAACCTCAAATCGGTATTTAACCTGACCAAAGCCGCTACCCGCCCGCTGATGAAGCAAAAGTCAGGCTCCATCATTAACCTAACTTCAGTAGTAGGCATCCGAGGCAACGCCGGACAAGCCAATTATGCCGCCTCCAAAGCTGGTATTATTGGCTTTACAAAGTCAGTTGCCCTGGAATTAGGCTCGCGCAATATTCGCTCGAATGCTATTGCTCCTGGCTTCATAGAAACGGAAATGACTGGTGAACTGGATCCGAAAGTGGTAGAAGGCTGGGCTCAATCCATTCCCTTGAAGCGAAGTGGCAAACCCAAAGACGTAGCAGAAGCCGCTGTCTTTTTAGCCTCTGACCGCTCTAAATACATTACCGGGCAAGTATTACAAGTAGATGGTGGCATGCTAACCTAATTTAAATTGCAATTATTCACACAAGCATCTCCGTGGTTTATTTTACTTTGCCTGTTAGTAGGTGCGGTATATGCCTTTGTCCTTTATCAGAAAAAGCCTGTCTGGAGCCGAATAACTAACTTGGCGCTGGCGGGCTTACGCTTCGTTCTGGTGGCATCGCTGTGCTTTCTGCTGCTGAGTCCGTTTGTGAAGCAAAACCGCAATACAACCGAAAAACCGACGGTCGTGTTTGCGGTGGATAATTCGCTATCGGTAGCCTTGGGAAACGATTCGAGCAAGGTGAAGGAACTGATGCTAAAGTTGGCAGAAACCAGCCGCAAACTAGAAGGTCAAGGCATTGAAACGGCGGTTCAGACGTTTGGAAACCTTCCCGCAGCAAAACAAGCCACTTCAGCGGTACAACGCCTGCCTGGCTTGCCCTTCAACAGCAATTTCACGAACCTGAGCCAGTTATTGAATACCATCCAAACCAACTACGAAGGCCGCAACCTGGCCAGTGTCGTGCTTATTTCCGATGGTATTTATAACCAGGGCGTTTCGCCGGCGTATCTCACTTATCCCTTTGCTATTCATACCATTGGCCTGGGCGATACCATTCCTAAAAAGGATATTAACCTCAAAGCAGTTTATTCGAATAAAGTGGCTTACCTGGGCAATCAGTTTCCTATGGTGGCTGAGGTACATACGACGGGTTTTATCAACCAGAACCTGGTCATAGCACTGAAGAAAAATGGCAAGGTGCTGGACCGAAAAACCATTCGAACAACACAAAACCAGGCGGTGACCGAAGTGAATTTCCTGACCTCGTCTACTACCAAGGGAATGCAGCACTACACCCTGGAAGCGGAAACGCAACCCGGAGAATTTACTACCCAGAATAATGTGCGCGATGCTTACGTAGACATTATTGATGGAAAGGAGAAAATCCTGCTTATTGCGCTGGCTCCCCACCCTGATATCAAAGCCATCAAGAGCGTAATTGAGAAGAACGAGAATTATGAGCTTGTACTGCAAATCGTGGGTAGCAATGCCGAAGGCCAAGCGCGGGCTGACGAAGGAGCAGGAAAATATGACCTCGTGATAGCCCACCAATTGCCAGACAATTACAATGCAGGTAGTGCGTTGGTGAAGAAATATGCCGACCAGGGTACGCCAGTATGGTATATTATCGGTGGCCAAAGCAGCATTAACCAGTTGAATACCATGAACAGTTCGGTATTTGTCAATGCGCGTCAGGGACAAATAGATCAGGTAACACCTTCGCTTAACCCCATATTTTCGCTGTTCAAGATCGAGAACGACCCAGCCGCGGTCTTACAAAAGCTGCCTCCAGTGTCCGTTCCGTTTGGTGATTATCGCGTAGCGCCGGGCAGCGAGGTGATTCTATATCAACGCGTAGGCAACCTGGTCACCACCAAGCCGCTGCTGGTAGTAAGCACGCAGAAAGCCAAAAAGTCGGCGGTGATGCTGGGTGAAGGGCTCTGGGAATGGCGGTTGGAAGAATATGCCTTAACTGAGAAACATGACATTGTAGATCAGATTGTTCTGAAGCTGATCCAATACCTTTCCTCGAAAGAAGACAAACGCAAGTTGCGCGTATACCCCATCAGCGAAGAGTTTTACGACTACGAGAAAGCCGTGTTCGAGGCCGAAGCCTACAACGATATTTACGAAAAGATATACGACCAGAAAATAAGACTGGATCTGACCGACGAAAACGGCAAAGTCCGCACCTATTCCTTTACTACCAGCGAAAGCAATTCCCGCTTTGAAATTACCGGACTGCCGCAGGGCGTGTACCGCTACAAAGCATCAGCGTCTATACTGGGCAAAGCACAAACCTCTGAAGGGGAATTTACGGTAAAGAACCTACAGCTTGAAGCACTCAACACCACCGCAGATCACAACTTGCTTCTACAAGTGGCCCAGCAGAGCAATGGCCGTTTCTTCTTGCCCCAGCAAGCCGACCAGTTGCAGCAGTTCCTTACCACCAACCGCCCCCCCGACCTGATTCAGAGCCAGGAAGAACTGCTCGAAATCATCAACCTGAAATGGATATTCTTCCTGCTACTGGCCTTTATTACTGCCGAATGGGGACTACGGAAGTATAGCGGCGAGTACTAATTTGAGGCGTTGATTAGGACGACACTTCTTTTAAGAAAATATATTTTGTATTATAAACACAAAATATAAAATTATTTCATTCCTCATGGTTTATATAATCTAATCTATATCTTTGTTATACAAGAGAAAAGCTACCATACATATCAGACAGAGTAACATTTGAAGTAGTCAAAAACACTTCATTTGTGCTACACTCGGGATGCAGGAACGTTTACTGAAAACCAGATGGGTTAACTCAACAAACAACCTACGAGAAAGATGGAATCAACGGAAAAATCCCTCCCAATCGTTGCCGAAAATCAGCTTTTGCTCGTTGCCCCTACCCCGCCATCGGCTACACGCCCCCTTGAGGTTAGCGAAGAGAGCAAAAGTACGGATGTAGAATTTTTTATCAGGAAAGCCTTTGAGTCGGATGGCCGCCTGGGATGCGAGCTCCTCTTCCGGCATTATTACCAGCCTCTCTGTAGCCACGCAGTCAAACTACTTTACTCCAAGGCGATTGCCGAAGATATCGTCTCCGAGATTTTCTGTCAGTTTTACTTAAAAGGCACTTTTCGGGAAATTATCACCTCCTACCGGGCCTATCTCTACAAAACGGTACGGCACCGCGCCTACAATTATTTGCGCTGGGAAACCCAACGGACTACGAATGCAGACTGCTTAGATACTTACTCTGATGCAGCAGCACTACAGCCCGATTCCATTACGCAATACGAAGAACTATACCACGACGTAGAAAAAGCCATTAATACCCTTCCACCCCAGTGCCGGAAAATCTACCTGATGCACCGGTTCGAAAGCAAAAAATATACAGAGATTGCCGAAGAACTTCATTTGGCACCCAAGACTATTGAAGTACAAATCAGAAAAGCCAGCCATTTTCTGCGGGATGTATTGAAAAAGAAATGGCTCTTACTGGTGGTGGCTCTCTTTGATCAATTTTTTTCTTAAAATAATCTCTTTTTCGGGTAAGGGTTTTTTGAAGGCTTACTTGTCTATCTGACAAATACGTCCTTTCATGAGACCAACCATTACCAGAGAGTTCCTATTCGACTATTTTGCTGGCCGGATCACCTCCTTACAAAAGGAGATGGTGGATGAGTGGGCAAAAGATCCAGCACATGAAGAACTCTTCTACGAATATTTGCATGAATGGGAGCTACAAAACCCTCAATATCAGGCAAACATACCCAAAGCTATTGACCAATACCGCCAGCTTTTATACCAACCACAGTCTCTTCCAGAACCCGAGGCTACCACGCTAAACCAGCGCCCTCCTCATAGTCGGAGTCGTTGGCTGGGCTGGACTGTCGCTGCTTCAGTGCTGATTTTGCTCAGTCTAGGGGCTTGGTTCTCCCAAGATTATTTCTTCTTCCAGACTTATGCTACTGCTTACGGGGAAACTCGCTTGGTTTCGCTTGCTGATGGCAGCCAGGTGGCTCTCAATGCCAATTCATCCTTAAAAGTCCCTCGATTTGGTTTTGGAAAAAATACCCGACAAGTATTTCTGACTGGAGAAGCAAACTTTTCCATTGTTCATACACAAGATAATCAACGCTTTGTGGTTAAAACGGATTCGTTTTTCGAGGTAGAAGTACTAGGAACTGAGTTTACTGTATCGGCCAGGGCTCCGCAAACCAAGGTCGTATTAACCAAGGGAAAGGTAAAGGTGCATTATCGAAAGACAGAATCGCCTACCGAACAACTGATTATGGCCCCCGGCGATTTGATTACCCTTAATAAGCAAGGCCAACTACGGCTAAAGCGGGTAATTCATCCCGAAAATTATGCTGCCTGGAAAAACGGTCGCTTTGTATTTGAAAATACTACGATCAGCGAAATTATCGAACTGCTGAAGAATAATTACGGATTAGATGTGGAAGTGAAAGGAAAGCGATTGATGGAACAAACCTTAACCGGGTCGTTCAAGGCTATTACTGCGGACGAACTCCTACAAGCCCTTTCAGAAATTTTGGAAATCAATGTTATACGGCAGGACAATCAAGTCATCTTCATTGACAAGCATTAATTGAATGTATCTATTGAACAAGAGAAGTCATTTTATCTATACTTAACCACTTCATAAACCATCTAAAATTCGCCCAATGAACCAATACATATACAAGCTAAAACCTATCGGGTTACCGCTAGCGATGCTACTAACTTGGCAAACACTCAGTTGTGATGCTCAGGCACTTGCCTTGGGCAAGCAAACGAGGAAGGTCGAAAACACAGAAACGGCCTCAGGCGCTACCCGTCAATTAAGGGATGTTCTCAATGACTTAAGAAGTCAATACCGGGTCGATATTTTATTTTCAGATCAAATGGTAGAAGGCCAAACCGTTCCTGCCACTGCGGTGAATTGGAAGGCTAAACTGGAGAAAAATTTAAGTTCTATTCTTAAACCGTGCGGATTACAATACAAAAAAGCCAAGGATGGCACGTATTTAATCACCCGCCCGGCAAACAATAAAAAAGCGGAGCTTGAAAGGGATGCCCTTGCCCAAACAAGCGTCTCCACGGATATGGCTTCCTATCAACCCACCGTAAAAAGTGTCCAGCTCGTGGAAACGGTGGTACTAGCAATCAAGGGGAAAGTAACGGATGAAGAAGGAGTAGGTCTCCCCGGTGTGAGCATTGTCATAAAAGGCACGACCACCGGCACCGCTACAGATGCCAATGGAGCCTATTCTTTAAATGTGCCTGATGGAGCCACTACCTTAGTTTTCTCTTTTATTGGGTATTTGACTCAAGAAGTAGCCATTAACCAACAGACTACGATTGATATCTCCTTGAAGTCGGACGTCAAGGCCTTGAGTGAAATAGTCGTGGTCGGCTACGGCGAACAAAAGAAAACATCTACCACGGCGGCTGTTGCTACCCTGAAAGCCACTGAAGTTTCTGCTAAACCCGTTGTCAACTTAACCAACAATCTGGGTGGACGAATTGCCGGGGTTATAGTTAAGCAAGGAGGGGGAGAACCTGGGTTCGATGGAGCATCCATTAACATTCGGGGAATTAACAGTTATATCAATAGTGCTCCTTTGCTGGTGGTAGATGGGATTTACCGGGATTTCTCACGGCTGGACCCGAACTCTATTGAATCATTTACGGTATTGAAAGATGCCGCTGCCGTAGCCCCTTACGGCTTAGCCGGAGCCAATGGGGTAATTCTGGTAACGACCAAACGAGGCAAATTAGGCACCCCTACGCTGACTTATAACGGGTACGTAGGCTTCCAAAACCCTACCCGCGTTACGCCCGCTGTCAATGCATACGAATACGCCCTTATGCGAAACGAGGCAAATGCAAACGATGGTCAATCACCGGCTTATACGCCTGCCCAAATAGCAGAATACAAAAAATCAGTGGACGGCGCCTCGGATGCCAATCGTGACTTGTACCCGAATAGCAATCCCTTGCGGGAAATCATTAAGCCCGATCAAACCATAACCTACCATAACCTGGAGTTTTCGGGAGGAACGGATAAAATCAGGTATTATATGGGGCTAAGTTATACGCGCCAGAACGGCATGTGGACGACCACCAATGTGCAGAAGTATAATTTAATGGCAAAAATAGAGACCGATGCTACCCAAACGACCAAAGTAGGTCTGCAACTCAATGGCTGGCTCGAAGATCAGAACTACCCCAATCAAAGTGCGTTTACCATCGTCCAACAAGCGTTTCGCACCACGCCGGTTACGCCCGTTTATTTCAGCAATGGCCTTTGGGGGCAATATATTGGCCAATCTTTGGTTGGGGAGATCTACCACAGTGGTTACCAGTTCAATGAGAAGACCACTATCATGACTAACTTCACGGTTGAACAACAACTGCCCTTTATCAAAGGATTAAGTGTCAAAGGCGTTTTAAGCGTCGATCCTACGACTAACTTTACCAAAGGCTGGCTTACCCCCATTCCTTTTTACGTAATCAATACCACCACCACTCCCTATACCTTTACACAAGGCAACCAGGGAGTCTCAAAGCCAGTTTTGGCACAATATGCCGACAACCAGAAGAACTTCACTTATCAAGGATACCTGAATTATCATAACACCTTTGGCAAGCATGACGTAACGGTTTTAGGTGTGGCGGAGTCACGGAATATCAAATTTTCCTATACCAGTGCCCGACGCCAAAACTATAACCTTAATATTGACGAACTCAGTACGGGCAGCTCAAGCCAGAATGATATATTCAACGCAGGTTCGTCATTGGAACAAAAGCAAGTCGGATTTGTCTATCGGGTTGGCTATAGTTATGCGGATAAATACCTGATAGAGGCGGCTGGCCGGTACGATGGACACTTTGCCTTTGCTCCTGGTCGCCGATACGGATTCTTTCCCTCATTCTCGGTGGGCTGGCGGCTGTCAGAAGAGCCCTTCCTGAAAGAAAAGGTAGACTGGCTCGATAATCTAAAAATCAGGGCCTCGTATGGTGAGTCCGGTAATTTACCCTACCGTACAGACGTTGCTCTTGTCGAGCAGCAAGCACAGGCTTTTGCCTACCTAAGCACTTACGGCATACAGGGGACATCGGCTGTTTTTGATGGCCAAGCGACACAAGGATTGTTTGAACGTAGCCAAGCCCAACCGTCAATTACCTGGGAAAGAGCTAAAAAATCGAACCTGGGAATTGAGGCTTCTTTCTGGAGAGGAAAATTAGGAATTGAGGCAGATGTCTTCTACGAAAGAAGAAACAATATCTTGCGCGACCCTACCACGGCTGTACCAGTAGAATATGGCATTGCACTTGGAAGAACGAATGCGGGTATTATGTCCAGCCAAGGATTTGAAGTGCAACTGAATTTCAATCAGGAAGTGACCAAAGATTTAAGGGCTGGCCTTAGCGGTAATTTTACTTATGCCAAGAATAAACTCATAGACATTGCCGAGAATTCGGCCACCTTCAATAACCCCAATCGGCGGCTAACAGATCGAGCCTATGGTACGCTGTTTGGATTGCAGGCATTAGGGTATTATACGACTGATGATTTCAATTCGGATGGAAGCTTAAAAGCAGGGATGCCTACGCCACCCGCTGGAGCAGTAAAACCAGGAGACCTAAAATACGCCGATTTGAGTGGGTCTGATGGCAAGGGCGTACCAGACGGCAAAATTGATAATAATGATCAGGTGGTGATCGGCCCTCCAACCACTCCCCAGATTTTATTCGGATTAACGCCGCGCGTATCTTTCAAAGGGTTTGACCTGGATGTGTTGTTCCAGGGTGCGGCCCAGACTAGTTTTTATCTGGACGGATCTTTGAGAGCGCCTTTCCAAAGCTCTGCTTCGGCAACCAAGCTGCAATTTGACAATCACTGGACACCTGAAAATCCGAATGGCCTGTATCCGCGCTTGTCGGGAACCCCAACGCCCAATAACACGCAGACTTCTTCCTGGTGGAGACGCGATGCTTCTTACGTTCGAATAAAAAGCCTGCAATTGAGCTATACGCTGCCTTCTTTCATTACCAACCGAATAAAAGCGCAAACGGTCAAGGTATATATCTCTGGTCAAAACCTATGGACTTGGACTCCCAATATGAAGGAAATCATCGATCCGGAAGCCAGCAACAACAGCGGATTCTATTATTTCCAGCAATCCGTTTGGTCATTCGGAGGAAATATCACCTTCTAATCGTGCTTTCACAGCCCTAAAACACCATCACCATGAATCCATATATGCCATTCATAAAGAAATACAGCCATTATGCAGCCGTCCTACTAGTGGTTGGAATGGGTGCCTGTAGCGAAAAGTATTTAGATGTTACGCCCAAGGATCAGGTATCGGATCTTTCGGTATGGACTGATCCGATCAATGCGGATGTGTTCCTCAATGAGATTTATAACCAACTCCCCGATTTGAATAATGAAGCACAGGTCCTGGAGCAATGGACAGATAATTCGTTTGTGGGAGCCGATTGGATGACCGGGAGGCAATCCATCTGGAATGCAGCCGTATCTGCCAGCAATTACCCACCCTCGCCTATGGGGCTGTTTGACTGGACTAAAAACTACAGCAACATTCGGAAATGTAATTTGTTCATCGAAAAGGTAACGGCTTCTGCTACATTAACGCCTGAGTATAAGCAGAAAAGAATACCTGAAGTACGGTTTTTGAGAGCCTTTTTTTACCACTATTTATGGATGGCTCACGGAGGAGTACCCATTATCACCGACGTGTTAAATAATGAAACCCAGGGTGAAGGCATTTTTCGGGCACGCAATACCGATGCAGAAACCGCCAAGTTCATTATCGACGAGTTAGGAGCGATTGCGGACCAACTCCCTACCTCACTCACAACGGCTGACCAGGGAAGGCCCAGCAAGTGGGTAGCGCTAACTTTGAAAGGCTGGGTAGAACTCTACGCAGCCAGCCCTTTGCGCAATCCTTCGAACGATGTAGCAAAATGGCAACAGGCCGCAGCGACCAACAAGCAGATCATTGACCAGGGTCCCTATAACTTAGTGGCCGATTTTGGTACTATCTGGCTACCTGAACAAAATAACGGCGTTGAATCTATCTTTGCCAAGCAGTACAAAGCGTTGGTAAAAGGCGGTCACCGGGAGGGGTATATGGGTCCTGTGTACGTGAAAGGGGCTCAGCAAGCTTGGGGTAATCTGCAACCTACCCAAGAGCTGGTAGATGATTTTTCGATGGATAATGGCCTACCCATTACCGATCCGGCTTCGGGATATAATCCACAAAATCCCTACGTAAATCGGGAAAAACGGTTCTATCAGACCATTATCTACGACGGAGCGCCCTGGCAGGGAGACATAATCCTGACCCGAAAAGGTGTCGGAAGTCAGAACGAGATTGACTTGGGATCGGCTAATGACGTAACCAACACCGGCTATTATGCCCGCAAAACCCTGGACGAACGAATCACGGCTCAGGACAACATTGCACTGGCCAATGGGGCTCAGAATTATATCTTTTTCCGGTTTGCAGACGTGCTGCTCAATTATGCCGAAGCGCAAAATGAAGCCGCTGGCCCAGATGCATCGGTCTACGGTGTCATCAAAAGGTTGAGAGCCAGATCCATTGATCCGGCTAAGGATAAATTATCCCTCAGCTTATCTCAGAATGAAATGCGTACCTTAATTCACCGGGAAAGAAGGGTGGAATTTGCGTTTGAGGATAAACGCTGGTTTGATGTGCTTCGATGGAAAATGGCCGGTGGCCCCAACGGGGTTTTCAATAAGGATATGCACGCCATGCTGATAGAAGATCCCAACAAAGATGGCACTTTTACCTATACCAAGGTTGTGTCTTATGCCAACCGCAAATGGGATGACAGAATGTACCTGATGCCCATTCCGGCGAGCGTACTGGATCAGAACCCGAAAATCAGGCCACAACAGAATCCTGGCTATTAATTGCTGAAGGATTACTGCTTGTAAAACCTCTATGCCGCAACCATTCCGGCATAGAGGTTTAATATTTTAGGTAAAGCCATACCAACGACTTTGCTACGCCTCGTTCATCAACTATCCATGAAATACCTGATTCTATTTTTCTCGGCTTTCTCTCTCCTTTCATCCTGCAAGCCTCAACCAAAACCGGCAGATACGCTATTTACGCAGATTGATTCGGACCAATCGAAGGTAGATTTCACCAATACCCTGACCGAAACCGAGGCCTTTAATATCCTGAACTACCTATATTTTTATAATGGTGGCGGCGTAGCGGTGGGCGATGTGAACAATGATGGCCTGGCCGACATCTATTTTACCGCCAACCAATTGCCTAACAAGCTTTATTTGAACAAAGGCAATCTTCAATTTGAAGACATTACCGAAAAGGCAGGTGTAGCCGGACAAAAAGGTTGGAAAACGGGCGTAACGATGGCCGATGTGAACGGCGACGGCTTACTGGATCTGTATGTATGCCGGGTCAATCACCGCAATCAGACTGGCAGCAACGAACTCTTCATTAATAAGGGCACGCAGCCTAATAGCGCGGGTAAGCCAGGCATTCCCGTATTTGCTGAGCAGGCAACCGAATATGGGTTGGCGCATACGGGCTACTCCACCCAGGCGGCATTTTTTGATTATGACCTCGATGGCGATTTGGACATGTACCTCCTCAATCATTCGGTGCGGGCCAAGAATAACTATGGCGATACCACCCTTCGGGCTACCCGCGATGCCCGGTCGGGAGACAAGCTATTTCGGAATGATGCATCGGGCGGGCAGGTGCATTTTACCGACGTAAGTGCCCAAGCAGGTATCAGGGGTAGCGAACTGGGCTTTGGCCTGGGCATTGCCGTGGGCGATATTAACCAGGATGGCTACCCGGACCTGTATATTTCCAATGATTTTCACGAGAACGATTACCTCTATTATAACAACGGGAATGGCACGTTTACCGACGTTACCGCCCAAGCCATGGGCCATACCAGTCGGTTTTCGATGGGGAATGACTTGGCCGATTTCAATAACGATGCGCTCCTTGATTTGATTACCCTGGATATGCAGCCAGAAAAAGAGGAAATCGTCAAGACGTCTGCCGGGGCCGATTCTTATGATTTGTATCAGTCCAAGATTAAGGCTGGCTACCACCACCAATATCCGCGCAATGCCCTGCAACTGAATGGCGGCAACGGAAAATTCAGTGAAATTGCTCAATTAGCTGGTGTACACGCAACTGACTGGAGTTGGAGTGCTTTGTTCAGCGATTGGGACAACGACGGGCTGAAAGATTTGTTCATTACCAATGGCATACTCCGGCGACCCATCGATTTAGATTATTTCAAGTACCTGTCTGACACCCAGGTTCAAGCATCCTTGAGTCAGGGCATTAACCCTGAAAACTTGAAACTGATTGAAAAGATGCCTTCAGTTGAACTATCCAATTACGCTTATCGGAACAACGGAAACTTGACTTTTAGCAACAAAGCCACCAACTGGGGATTGGCTCAGAAAGGCTTTTCTACCGGAGCTGCTTACGCCGACCTGGATAACGACGGAGACCTGGATCTGGTCGTTAACAACCTGAACCAGCCAGCCTTCCTTTACCGCAACGAGGCAGTGCAGCAACTGAAAAACCATTTTCTACAAGTGAAGCTAATCGGAACGGATAAAAACACGATGGGAATTGGAGCCAAGGTCATCATACGCCAGGGAACGACGACTTATTACCAGGAGCAAATGCCCACCCGTGGTTTCCAGTCGTCTATGGATCCGGTATTAACTTTTGGCTTAGGCACAGCGGCCATCGTTGATTCTATCACCATTGTCTGGCCAAATACTCAATACCAAGTACTTACCCAGGTAAAAACCAATCAGCGCCTGACAGTAAAACAACAGGCTGCCACGCTAAGCTATCATTATGCTAAACAACCGATCGAGAAGCCCTTGCTGGAGGATATTTCCAACCAATTGTCAATCAACTATACCCACACAGAAAATCCGTTTGTGGACTTTTACCAGGAACCGCTGATGCCCCACCTGCTTTCTACCGAAGGACCGCGTATGGCAGTTGGTGATGTAAATAACGATGGACTGGACGATTTTTATGTGGGCGGTGCCAAAGGGTCTCCTGGCAAGTTATTCATTCAACTAAAAAGTGGTCAATTTCAGGCGGACAAGGCATCAGTCTGGCTTACGGACAAAGTTGCGAACACGATTGTGAACCCCCTTGCCGATGACATTGGTGCCGCATTTTTTGATGCTGATGGCGACAAAGATCTAGACTTATACGTGGTGAGTGGCGGCAATGAGTCGGGTATGCATGCAGAAGCGGTTTTAGATCGCCTCTATCTAAACGATGGAAAAGGGCATTTCACTCAATCCGCCGGTTTATTACCAACGATATATGCGAACGGCTCCTGTGTAAAACCCCAGGACTACGACAAAGATGGCGATGTGGATCTGTTTGTTGGAAGCCGTTCGGTGCCAGGCCAATACGGCTTATCTCCGAAAAGTTACTTGTTGGAGAATGATGGAAAAGGGAAATTCCAGGAGGTGAACTTTAAAACCGCTTTTGGAGTGGCCGATGTCGGCATGGTAACCGATGCCATCTGGACGGATATTGATAATGACAACCTGGTAGACTTGGTCACCGTGGGAGAATGGACGCCGGTGAGGCTATTTAAAAACACGGGAAAAGCCTTTCGCGAGATAACTGAAACCAGTGGCCTGGCTCAAACCCATGGCTGGTGGAATACCATAGCCGCTGGGGACTTTGACAACGACAGTGATATAGATTTGGTAGGGGGCAATCTGGGGCTGAATTCGCAGTTAAAGGCCAGCCAGCAGGAACCCATCACCGGATATTTTAAAGATTTCGACGACAACGGTACGTTAGATGAGGTTTTGTGTTACTACAAAGAAGGGAAGCTGTATCCAATTGCGGGAAAGGATGAACTGACCGCGCAAATAGTCGCCCTAAAGAAAAGATATGTGACTTACAAAGATTATTCCCAGCATACGCTCCCGGACATTTTCAGTGAACAGAACCTGATGGGAGCAGTCGTGAAACAGGCCAAGACATTTGCCAGCAGTTATTTTGAAAATTTGGGCCATGGTAAATTCCGGGTAAAACCGTTGCCCATAGAAGCCCAGTTCTCTCCGGTAATGGCGATTCTGGCTACTGATGTGGATAAGGACGGCCAAAAGGATC
Organism: Bacteroidota bacterium; assembly: GCA_040385915.1. Classification (GTDB taxonomy): domain Bacteria; phylum Bacteroidota; class Bacteroidia; order Cytophagales; family ES-bin-26; genus ES-bin-26. The sequence goes on along the minus strand of JAZKGK010000062.1, from coordinate 440 downwards.
TATTGCTCAGCGGTAATTTCTTCGCTGCCACGCCTGCTTTTGGGCGATACGATGCCAGCTATGGCCTACTTCTACGGGGCGAAGGCAATAACAACTTCACTCCGGTAAGGCCAGTCCAAAGTGGCTTTGTGGTGAGTGGAGAAGCCCGTGATATGAAACTTATACAAACGACTCGCGGCCCGCTCATTATCGTCGCTAAAAACAACCAACCCTTGCAGGTTTTCAAATAAGTAGTCGAGTGAAAATAAACGCCGTTTGTGTGATGTATAGATAAGTATACTACCTCAGGTTGTCATTTTGCCGGGTGGCCGGAGCAGTTGGAAAAATACGCCTTCCCGCTCCGTAGCGTAGGGGCGGTTCGCCCGCATCGGCGGACCGACTGCGATTAAACCCTACCGATTACCCACAAGTACACGCTCCATCGGAGCGCCCTGTTTATA
>JAZKGK010000061.1:0-5027 GCA_040385915.1 Bacteroidota bacterium | reverse complement strand
TATTGAAAAACCGAAGAGAACGAAGTTCCTGGGAACTAGCCAATGCTGAAAATCGAGGAGCATTTATCAATCGGCTTAATCATGATTGGGCAAGCATCCTGGATATAAAATATCTAGAGCAAATTCCAAGAGAGTTGGATACTAAGCAAAGGGTTCAAGAAGCATTGCTGCTGAAGGATAGTGACTTATGCTATGTCATTTCCCATTACGATGAATGGGATGATCAATTGGTCGAATACAAAACGGTATTCAAAGGCATTTATGGCCGAGGGTTAGCCACGCTGATCATTCATCCTTCAGCCGATAAATTATACCTGGAAACAGAACAAGAAGTTGGCTCTCCCAAGAGGTTCTTAGGTAAAAGATAAAATAGAAAGTAAAGCCACCAACATTTGTTTCCGCCAACTAACGGCCTACCAAAGCGCAAGGTAAAATCAATAGGCTCGACGCTGGGAAGCGATAGGCCAATAGTACGCATTACGGCTCCAGGGGAGCTACCAATCTGTCAATAAAATGAGCCAGAACTTCTATTCTATAAAACTGATGAGACAAGAATAGGTCATTGACTGAATTGACATCCATGCAGAGAGTAAAACCATTGAAATCAGGTTAAAATGATCTAGCAAGCTTCTAATCCCACTGCAAGTCCTATCAGCCTTTCCCAACCCAGCGCCTCCATAACATAAGACCCGCCTGTGAATATGTTTGAACCGTTGTAGCCAATTTGAAAAATGATTTATAACTCATTCAAAATAGTGCTTTTAGAACTCCATTGGATTTCCGAAGAGAATACTGAAACGGACTTGTGTGCGCATGGGCAAGTAAGAGTGCAGATAGGAGATGAAATAGTCGTTGATCAGGATGACAGTGGTGGCTGGACCGTTAGCGCTATGGCCCTACTGCTGCTGAGGACTCTAGAACGGGACCATACCCAGGAGTGCCCTGTGGGTGATCAGTTGGTTCCTTGCTGCGGTCACTTCATGGTATTCCAGGATGATATGGAGGAAGTCTACATGGCTAACTGCCAGAATGGAGTGGATTGGGAAGTCAGACACGAAAACGGAGTAGTAAAATTAAAAACGAAAAAAGGCACCCAAGCCTTCCTAGCTTTTGAGGACTACAAAAAAGCAGTATTGGTCTTTGTCGACCAGGTGCGGCAGTTTTACCAGGACAGCCCGGAAAAAATACTGCCAAGTGACGAATTTGACCGAGTAGCTTATGTCCGATTTTGGGAAGAATGGCATGGCCAGCGAAGCAAATGGGTATAAATGGCGGACAGTTCTACTCCCTGAGATTGAAGAATTTAGTGCGGAGAAAATTCATCTATAAACTCGTGTTCGGATCAATAGTGTATTTCGATGAAAAACTTTTCAACTATCTAATTACCAGCAAATAAAAAATCTGGATAGAGTTAACTTTGACTACTCTACTACTAGGGTTAAATCCAGTTCAGGAATGTAATGAGTTTTCACTTTCCCGCGATTTACCCAGTTCCTAACCACAGATTGGCTAACTGATTGACGCTTGGCATACTCTTTTTGAGTAAACTCACGAGAAAAATCTATAACGACAATGCTTTCCTTAACCAATTCGCTTTGCTTATACAACACATCTGGATCTAAAGCTACGGGGTAATAATTATCCTGATAGCCTTTTCGTTGAACGCTCGGCCAAGCCAAGGTTCCTCCCTCATGCAGCATTACTTGCTGAAAATTATAAAGATCCCGAATTGGCATCATGATAGTATCTCCATCTTCATCCCATTGATTGAAGATGGACAGAAAGTCAATAGTTCTTATTTCGCCGGTAGTCCAGCGAGTCGTCAAACTGAAATGATCAATCTTGATGATTTCAGTGATTCTAGGAGGGCGATTTAGTTTTTTCATTTTCGCAAGTTTGGATTCAAGTCGTTAAATTCTTGCAACATCGATGCTTGGCTTGCATTCGCTCTTTTTAAGATAGCCTTTAGCTTGTTGCTAGGCATGTTTCCTGCCATTATTCTTAGGGTCATTATTTCAATTACAATTTCATATTCACCATACTTTGCATGGAAATGCGAGGGATTATGATCGTGACTATAGATATAGAACTTAATCCCCTAAAAGAAGTCAAACATGGTGGCTCTATTTACAATATAAAGCTAATAAAAATTGTTGCGTTACGCAACAAAAATCTAAAACATTTTTGGCAACCGATTTGCTGCCTCTACCAATTTCCTGGCATCCAAGCTTAATCTTATTGGCTTTCAAAAACCCTTTCCAGTATATCTGATTGGATTTTGTTGTACCCATATTATACCTAAGACTTTTTCCGAAATAATTAAAAATCAAAAAAAGCCCCTAATTTTAGAAATTAGGGGCTTTTTCGGTGGTAGAATGTAAGGGATTCGAATTGTTTATACAAATGATTGATTTTCAATACATTGATTCAGGTTGCAAATTAGAGGTGAAACAATGGTGAGACATTAACAGGCCTAAAATATTTTTTGATTTTTTAAGTCTCATATTCCTTATTTTTCAATTTCTTTTAGTTTTATTCTTTCGCTAACTGCATTCTCAAACCATTCTGAACCTTCTTGCTTTATTTGCTGCAACTTGTCTATAGCTAATTTTGAATTGCAGGCCAGAGCATACCGGACATTTTCATCCTCATCTGCGGCAAGGAGTTGAAAAATCACTTCGTTAATTTTCCGTTTTCGGGCTACCTCTGCACGAATAGATGAATCACTATCTTTGGCTAACTTTTCTAGAATTTTTATAGGCACGGTCTTATTATGAATTACCCACCTTTTGTATTCCGGATATCTCTCGATAACCTCCTCCCACGTCTGGACAGAGGCCTCTTCATGATCAGCTTTTCTGTACTCTTCAGGCAATTCGCTTGACCGCAGTCGTATAAATTCTTCAGCTGTTGTTATCATTTTTTTACTTACGCCTAATGGAACAAAGCCAATCGGCACTGTGCCCTTCTGGTCAGGCACTGCGGTGAGGCGGATCCGTGACCGGCTGTGGATGGTTTATACAAAACCTTTCCTTTAATGCTCATTTGTCAGAATACGTGAATCTCGGCCAACTCGAGTGTCAAATACGCCTCCCTTTTTAATATTTGAAAGGTAGCCGTTAAATCACTCCATTCCCCATTCAGCGGCAAGTCATACCATACCTGTCCGATAATTTCTGCCTCCTTCTCCTCGTATGGCAACGGTTCGTCGTTGTAATTCACTTCCTGGCAAGGCATTCTATCCTGATTCCTGGCCGGGTCAACAGAAGTAACTTTAAAAACCTCACCATTCGGATGTGGTTCTGGCAAGCCGTAGCCGGAAATCACTTCTTTTATTAGCTCCGGTGACCACTGATAATATTCATCGTGTTCGGTATAAGCATACGCCTTCGGGTAGTCTTCCTGCTCCAAGAACTTTACCCATGCTTCAACCGCCTTTAGTATTTCCGTTGGAGTGGCATCTAAGGCCAACTTTACCACCATATATCGTTCCTTTTCTTATTTTTCGTATAGCGGATTAAAAGCCCACGCATACTGTGCCTCTGCGGTTAAATTTTGTGCAATGGTATATCGCTTGACGTTTGGGCTTGGTGTTATAAGTTGTTTCTTTATTTATTTTCTCTTTTGTTTCCACAAGCTGCACAAAATGAAGCTTTAGGCGTTCGATACGGTTTACCACAGTTCTCACACGGAGGACCATACTGAGCAATTCGATGATGCATGATTGCATTGGGCTCCGTTTCCTCCATTCCAGTTACTTCCTTATAGAAATCAAGCAAGGGTTTCGCACTGGCTTCTCTCGATAAACCTGATCTTGCACGTTGAAAGATTTCTCCATACAAACGATACGCAATTTTGTATTCATCTTCATCCAACATAGGTATGTCCATGCTGCACCGCCAACAATAGAGTATTTTCATCTTCTTAATAACTTACAACGAAGTAAAGTCAACCGACGGCGAAGCCTCCAGTTCTGGCTTCGCGCGTTTGGCGGTCCGCTGGAATGCTTGGCTGGTGTTGGTAGTAGTCATTTCTGCTTTATTCTGTTTTTGTATTGAGGTAGTTAGCCTTACTTTCAAAACTGCCACTAAGGCTTTTTACTAGCAGAGGCAAAATCCGGATAAAAGGTAGCTAATAAGTCTGGTGCTTTTCACTTATTTTATTTTGAGACATGAAACCTTTTGTGGGTGATGCCAGCAAGGTCCTGCCCTAACTGGTACACGTTGGCATACTTCCCACATTTGACCTGTATCGAAGCACGATTGGTGAAAATAATCTCCAAAGGACAGATGGTATCTTCGGTGAGTAGATCATCATTCCACCGGGTTTCCAGCTGGATAAAGTCGATATCAGCAAAGCGGGCAATTTCTTTTCCCCCAAACAAAATCTTCTCTTGAATGGGGTCGAAAATGAATGTTCGGCCAATAAAACCTTTTTCAATCCATTTTTTGGTCAGATACACATACGGAATGCTCAGCAAGAGGGCAAAACCTACGCTAAGCCAGGACGCCTCTCGAATAGTGTAGACTAGCCCATAGTAACCCATAAGTAATGTCATCAGTATAATGGACTGTACTATGTAAAGGGGTTCATCGGACTCTATGATTAGCTTGTCTTTCATTAATAGACATAATGAACCGTGAACACTCGGAACTGGGCCTAGCTAGGAGTTGCGCTCAAGAGGCCTGTTATCGAAATGAGCGGTAGTGCTTTTCCTTTTCTAACTTGATTCCAATTGGAGATATTATTTACCCTTCTTCCGCATCATAGACATCACTTTCAATGAGTCCCCGGATAAAGGTCTCAAAGTCGTTAGCCACGAAGGTAACTTTGTAATCCATTTCCTGATCCACATGAACCACTTCAGGCTCCCCTTTGGGGCCGCATTTTCGGTAATCAAGCATTATCATGTCATGACCAGCTGAAGGACAATCGCAAATGTATATCCCAATGGGTGGGTAACCCCATTCTTCAATCATAAACTGACTACCTAGGCCACCACAGAGCGAATATTCTTTTTCCCGACC
>JAZKGK010000060.1:0-1921 GCA_040385915.1 Bacteroidota bacterium | reverse complement strand
ATTTGCAGTGTTTTGCCCGCATTATTTCACTCATTTGCCATTTTGAATTGGGCAATAAGGACGTAATCAAGTACTACATCAAGTCTACCTACCGATTTTTATTGATGAAGGAAGATTTACACTTGTTCCAAAAGTACATTATCGGCTTCCTAAAGAACTTACATAATGAGCCTGATGATAAGGAGTTAACGAGCCGATTTGAGCAGTTACGCACTCAACTGCTTCCGTTGGTCAACAGTGGGTATGAGAAAAGAGCCTTCCTCTATTTTGATATGATTTCGTGGCTGGAAAGTAAAATTGAGAAGCGCCCCGTGCAGGACATCATTATGGAGAAATCGCGGTTACGAATAGCAGTAGGTGGATTGGGGTAAAAAACCCGGCAGGTTTGGCAAACCTGCCGGGTTTATATCTTTTACCTGAAACGAGGCGCTTCATTTATGCGTATAGGCCATATTCGGTTTATCTTCACATTTTAGTTTATTCCCATGGAAGACAATACCTTTTTCAACGCTGCCCGGATGGGCGATATTCCCTTACTTCAGCAACTGATCGATCAGCAGGTGGATGTCAATAGAATAGATATGAAGGGATTTACGCCCTTGATTATTGCTAGTTATAACGGCCATCTGGAGGCCACCAAACTGCTGATAGAAGCCAATGCTGATGTCAACACCCAAGATTTTGGCGGCAATACGGCGCTGATGGGCGTTTGTTTTAAAGGCTATGCCGACATAGCCGAACTCTTGATTGCCTCTGGCGCTGACCTGAATAGGCAACACGGCAACGGCGGCACGGCGCTTATGTTCGCGACGATATTTGGCCGAAACCAATTAGTAAAGGTCTTGTTAAAACACGATGCTGACCTGCATATCAGAGACAACCGCGGCCTAACCGCTTACGACCTGGCTATTCAGCAAGGAAATGAGGAGGCGATGGATTTATTGCAGCAGAAGCTAGCCAAAGGACAACGGCCAGCGTAGGAAAGGTATAATGATAGTAGGGGCAACCCTGTCGGTTGCCCTTGCACGTCATGTAGATCGCGCCAACTAGGGCAACCGACAGGCGGATCGTCGCTACTACTAAAACCCTCCTCTACAAAGCAACAAAGCCAACTTACCACTTCAATACGGCTTTGCTGGATGGGAATTATCTATGGCTTCTTCTACGGCTTGTTGAGAAGAGGTAGAGCCAATCGGGCCGCTGGAAATATCCTGTCCATTGGTCTGTTTCAGTCCTTCTTCCACTCTCCGGCCATAGTCGGCATCACATTGGTAAAATAGCTGAACCATCTTCTCCTGAATATGTTTTTGGGCAGGTTTCAGGGTATTGACCAGATTCAAAATCAAATCATTGCGCATCCAATCTTCAAACTTCCGGAAGGTTTCTCCCGCTTGCTTGAAGTCATTCTTACGGTCTATTTTTTCGCGCACAAGCCGGGCATTGTACTGGGGCGTGTGATCTGGCCCCGGCTTGGAGGCTTCGGTCAAACCGCTCAACGTAGAAGGCTCATAATTTACGTGCGGATTGGTACCTGGCGCAATATCTTGTCTATAAGCCATTTGCCCATCCCGCTGGTTGGTAGCTACGTGTTTTTGGGGCGCATTGATCGGCAATTGTAGGTAGTTGGTTCCTACGCGGTGGCGCTGGGTGTCAGAATAGGCAAAGGTGCGGCCTTGCAACATTTTATCATCCGAAAAATCCAGTCCATCGACCAGCACACCCGTACCAAAGGCCACCTGTTCTACCTCAGCAAAGAAGTTTTCCGGATTTTTGTTCAACACCATTTTGCCCACGGGCAGGAACGGAAATTGCTCTACGGGCCAAAGCTTGGTATCATCCAGCGGATCAAAGTCCAGCTCGGGATGGTCGCCATCGCTCATAATCTGCACACAAAGTTCCCATTCGGGATACTCGCCCTTTT
>JAZKGK010000059.1:0-3757 GCA_040385915.1 Bacteroidota bacterium | reverse complement strand
TTCCCACTTTTGAGATAGGCTTCGGCCTTACTCAAAAGTACTTGTCCATATCTTAGCAACATGATATTCTGCTCGCTCCGGAACTTAGTTTCATTTACACTAGGGTCTCTCCAGGTTTTTACACCATAGTAGCCGGTTCTTCCATCGGCAGTAAAAGGTTTCTCCTTGGTCCCAAGGGTGTTGATACCTCCGTGCTTCTCTTTTACAAATTTATAGTTCTTGATTTGGATTGCCGGACTCGGATGCTCATCTCCGGGGCCAATAACGGTAGGAAATTTCCGTTTATCACCCGCTTCAAAAGAATCATATAGACTCTTTCTAGCAACAGCCCAGCCTGCACCAGCGACCTCGTTGGGCATACAAAATTGTGTTAATCCATTCACATCATTAGAAGCTCCCCATTCCATATCTCCTGATTTCATAAATTGTACTTCAAAAATGGATTCTTTTCCATTCTGATTATTAAATTCATGGATTTTAAGGAATTCTTCTTCCAAATGATATTTTCCAACTAGTTGCTCATACGTAGCAGCAGCTTCGGCATATTTCTTTTGCCACATTTGTGCATCTCCCATATAGGCTAAGGCAGCTCCCTTGGTAGCGCGACCAATGTCTTCTGTTTTCTGATCCTGTTTCCAAGGCAAAAGCGCCGAGGCCGCTTTCATATCTATTTCTACCTGCGCAAACACTTCATCCTGACTACTCCTGCGACGACGAACCTCTTCATTCACATCTCCTAGCATCACAGGCACTCCACCAAAATCAGAAGCTAACAGGGTATAAAAAAGCCCTCTTAGAAATAAAGCTTCTCCCGTTAGCTGATTGGCCAATTGCTGATCTATCACACCATCGTCTTTCATTTTGGCAATAATGGGAATAGCATTATTCGCCTCAGCAATTCCTGCGTACGACCGTCTCCATAGAATCGTAAGCGCATTAAATGTAGTAGGTACTTCATACGATTCAAAGAACACATCCGCCCCAATGTTTTTAAAATCCTGTGAAAGAAAATTTGCTTGGTAAAAGAGCGACTTTATAATATAGTCCCCATCGTGGAAGGTATCGTAAATTCCACTAAGGAGTGCGTATGCATCGTCTTTTTTCTTAAACAAAAAAGCCTCATTAATTGCCTTAGTATTTTTCTCTTCCAGAAAAGAGTCTTTGCAAGACATTGGCAACAGCATAACTGAGCCCAATGCAAGTAGATATATATTTTTATTTAGTTTCATAACGACGTGTAGTTAAAAGTATTAAAACTGAGCACTTAGACCAAAGGTAAAACTCCGGGTGATGGGATAGGAACCAATATCCAGGCCAGAGGTTGTTACCCCCCTAGTATTATTGCCAGTAGCATCGGTGCCAGAAAGATCTCCTATTTCAGGATTCAAACCAGAGTACTTCGTGAAGGTAAAAACATTTTGAGCACTTACATAAAACCGAACCCTACTAAGAGATGCCTTTTTAATCAAACTGCTGGGCAAAGTATATCCTACTTGAATATTGCGTAACCGCACATAGGAACCGTCTTCAACATAATAATCCGATACCCGGGTACTGCCATTTACATCTTTAAATATTGGTCTTGTATAGGTATTAGAAGGATTCTTTTCCGTCCAACGGTTTTCATAATATTCTACGGACACATTCTGAAAACCTCCACCAGCGGATGCCATACTTTCGAGGTTACGCTTAGCGTAGTTTAGAATTTGGTTGCCAACAGAAGCATACCACAGCATTGAGAAATCGAAGTTTTTGTAAGAAGCATCAAAATTGAACCCACCATAGAAATCTGGAATGGGACTACCAATAATTTGCCTATCTTCATCTGTAATCCGGCCATCATTGTTGAGATCTTTGAATTTCCGATCGCCAGCTACTGTTTTGGTTGTTTGATAAGCAATATCTTTTCCATTTCTTCTTTCAGCTTCGGCATTCAATGCCGCAATTTCCGTTTGGCTTTGGAATATCCCATCCGATATAAATCCGTAGAAGGCACCTACATTGTTCCCCACTTGAGAACGACCGAATGCACCCCAACTATCTGTGGCAGACCATGTTGGAAAATTGAGCGATGACACATTGGGTAAGTTATCCAAACCATCCGTTAACGATAAAAGTTGATTTTTCACCGTAGTAACATTAGCCCCTACTCCCCACTTGAATTCGCCACTCGATACCCGGTAGTTGACCGCAAATTCTAAGCCGCTGTTTTGAATACTACCGACATTGCGGGTAGCGCGATCAAATCCCGTTTGGCTAGGCACTGAAATATTGGCCAATGCATTAATAGATTTCTTGTTATAGTAATCGACCGTAAAGTCCAATTTTCCGTCCAGGAAAGCCGCGTCAAACCCAATATTAGATTGGGTTGAAGTTTCCCAAGTCAGCAGGGGGTTTGACTGCCCTTGGAGAACTATACCAGCCTGGTATGCTTTATTATTATATGGGCCAAATACATATCCTCGGTTATTTTGGGTATTAGGCCCCAGTGTATAAGCTCCTTGATAGGTAAAAGGATCAATACTCTGATTCCCAGTTTTTCCCCAACTTCCTCTTATTTTAAGATCGCTGATGGCACTTACATTGGCCAGAAACGCTTCATCCTTCAAGCGCCAAGCAACAGAAACCGATGGAAATACCCCATATCGTTTATCCATTGGGAATCGAGAAGAACCGTCACGCCGTAAGGTACCTGTTACGATATAGCGATCCATTAGTTTATATGTCAATCGGGCAAATTGAGAATAGAGCGACCAGGATACCTGGTTACCAGAACGCCCTGATATTGCATCCACCGAGCCTACATCTCGCAGATTATCATTCACTACGCCATTGCCCCCTATAAATAACTGCCGGTAAGTGTTTTCCTGTGATGAGATACCGCCGACAAAATCTAATCCATGAATCCCAATTGTTTTGGAATAGGAAAGGGTATTCTCCCACAGCCATTCAAACGTATTACTGGCAGTCTGAGAATAATATGCCGATTGGAATGAATTTTGTCGATTATTGGATTTTTGGAAATAAAATCCAGAATTGTCATCCACGTTTATACCTGCATTTGTTTTAAACTTAAGGCCTGGAAGCAGATTTACTTCCACATAGGTAGAGGAATTGAGTCGATTAGAACCACCTGAGCGATCTTGGTCTTCAACATTGGCAAATACGTTAACGCTAGCGCTTGTGGAAGTAGCTCCTTTCGTATAATACCCATAATCTCCGTTTTCATTTTTTACTTGATCAGTCAACGGATTGCCTGTCATAGTCGGAATAAGTTTGGTTAACATTTCCAATCCCCCTACACCGGTTCCGAAAGCAACGCTACCATCGGTGCGGGTATATTTGAGGCTAGTCCCAGCAGTCAACCATTTGGCGGGCGTAAAATCCAGGTTCAAACTGGCATTAAACCGTTTGAAATCCGAGGATTTGACAATTCCCTTTTGGTCGTAATATCCTAAAGAGAAAGCGGCTTGGGACTTTTCCCCACCGCCCCGTATGGCTAGGTTGTAACTTTGGGTTTTTCCTGTACCATACAATTCCTTTTGCCAATCAATTGTTCGTAACTTCGAAGGGTTACTCCATTCAGGTAAGACACTAATAGTATCTCGCTTGCCTACTTCTACTGCAATGTCTGCAAACTGTTGTGCATTCAACACATTCACAAGTTTGGGCGTGGATTGAACAGATACATAACTATCGAAAGAAATCTGAATGCCATCTTTTTTGCCGCGTTTGGTGGTGATCAACACAACCCCAT
>JAZKGK010000058.1:0-46024 GCA_040385915.1 Bacteroidota bacterium | reverse complement strand
GTGTCTTTGGAAAACAATCAGTTTACTAGCCTGCCCGCATTCAATGCAACGCCCTCTCAGTTTTCTGTATTCAATAACCACCTTACCTTTGAATCATTGGAGGCCAATGCCGACGTCTTTATCAATGCAGGCTATTATGCTCCCCAAGACAGCGTTGGGACGGCGGCAAGCGTGGTGCTTACTAACGGGGAGTCGGTGAATCTGTCGGCCTTGGTGGGAGGAGCCAACAACCACTACCAATGGACAAAAAACGGAGATGAGATCAGTGGAGCTACTCAGGCCAACCTCACAGTCACTACGGATGGAACGTATAGTTGTGCCATCACCAATACCGTCATTCCGGAACTTACCCTGTATCGCCGCCGCGTGAAGGTAAGTGGCGGTATTCCACAGAAAACGCAGACTATTTCCTTTGCGGCGTTACCCAACAAAACCATAGGCGATGCGGCGTTTTCCTTGAATGCAACCGCTAGCTCTGGCCTGGCCGTTACCTATGCCAGTTCTAATACAGCGGTGGCAACGGTGGCAGGCAACACCCTCACGATTGTGGGCACGGGCACGGCCAGCATTACGGCTTCGCAAGCAGGTAATGCCATTTACAGTCCGGCCACTCCGGTGAGTCAAACCTTAACCGTTAACGTAATTCTGTCTGCCGAAAACAACCGCCCACAGGCTGCCCAGGTGTATCCTAATCCTTTTACCGAGGAGGTCAGTGTGTGGATTGACAGTCCTAAAACTGAGCCACTGCAACTACAAATAACGGATATGCAAGGAAAATCAGTCTACCAATCAGAGCTACCGATGACTAACCAAAGCAATCGGATTGGGGGTGACTTGCCTAGTGGTGCCTACTTGTTACACGTCCAGTATGGCAAGCATACACAGGTATTTAAGCTGCTAAAAACCCAATAAAACCAGGGGTTACTTAACCTCTCAACCACAGAAGGGAAAAGGGAAATAGTCAAGGAATTGTCCATGGCTATTTCCCTTTTTTGGCTATAGCCATAGCTATTCCTATTTGAGTAGCCTCAATGATAGTATCTGTAACAGAGGTGGTAAATAAAAATGACACGCAAGCGTTTTTGTACTCGCTAGGCAAAGACTTAACTTGCCAACTTGGCAAGTCAATTTTGTTGTTGGCAAATGCCTAAAGAAATGTATGTAACGTGCCTTCTCAATCGATTCCATGTTAACCAAAGAAGAACTTAACCGATACCAACGGCAAACTATTTTGCCCGAAATTGGCTCTGCCGGGCAGGAAAAACTCAAAAACGCCCGCGTATTGGTGGTAGGCGCAGGTGGCCTGGGTTGTCCGGTGCTACTCTACCTGGCTGCTGCTGGCGTAGGAACGCTGGGCATCGTAGATGGCGACTGCGTCAGCGAAAGTAACTTGCACCGGCAAATCCTTTACCGCATGGCTGATGTAAATACGCCCAAAGTGGAAATCGCTACCAAACGACTACGCGAACTAAATCCGTTTGTCCAAACAATAGCGTATGCCCATCACTTAGACCGCACCAACGCTCTGGACATCCTCCAACAGTACGATCTGGTGGTGGATTGCACCGATAACTTTGCCGCCCGCTACCTGACCAATGATGCCTGTGTCATACTAAACAAGCCTTTGGTATACGCTGCCATTCACCGGTTTGAGGGACAAGTCGCCGTATTTAACTATACCGATGCCAGCGGACAGACGGGTTCTACATACCGCTGCCTTTTCCCGGAGCCACCTGGCCCAGATGAAGCACCTAACTGCAACGAGGCTGGCGTGATGGGCGTGTTGCCGGGAATTATAGGTTTGTACCAGGCCAATGAAGTAATCAAAATCATTACCGGAACGGGGCACGTACTGAGCGGAGAATTGCTCATTATGGATTTGCTGGAAATGAACACCCGAAAAATCCATATCCGCCGCCATCCAGAGGCCGGAAACATTACGGAATTGATTGACTATGACATCTTCTGCAACAGTTTTAATCCCGATCAAATGAGAGAACTCACCCCGGCTGAATTGCAGGAGAAACTCGATTCAGGCGAAAGCTGGACTATTGTAGATGTGCGCGAGCCATACGAATACGACATCTGCCACCTGCCCGACACCCTCCTGATTCCGATGTCGCAAGTGAGCCGCCATCTCGACCAGATTCCCAAGGATAGCCCCGTGGTAGTATATTGCCACCACGGCATGCGTAGCGCCCACGTAATCCGGCAATTGCAACAGCAAGGCTACATCAATCTGCACAACCTTGCTGGTGGCATCGATTCCTGGGCACGGGAAGTAGACGAGGAAATGGAAAAGTATTAGGAGTTAATCTAACCTCCGATTGTCGACATCGATTCGGAAATGGGGTTGCTGAGTTTGCGGTTGGCTTCGGCTTCGAAACCGTCTTTGGCTCGGTGAGCAAATGCCGTTAGAAATGCTTGACGGATTTCTTGGTCGGTGGCACCAGCGCGCAGTAATTCGCGGACATCCAACACGCCATCATCGTAAAGGCAAGTTTTGAGCTGACCCTGGGCAGTCAAGCGGATACGATTGCAGGTGCCACAAAACGTCCGGCTGAAGGCTGCAATGACACCAAAATTGCCCCGATGACCTGGGATAGCGTAGTTATAAGAAGTAGAAAAAGGCTCGTCGGTAATTTTATATAAGTCGGGGTATTGCGCCCGCAGTGTTTCCAGGATACGGACGTGGTTCCAGTGCAATTTGGGATAATGCGCCCCTTCGCCGTTGAAAGGCATTTCCTCAATAAACCGCACCGATACTGGATATTGTCGCGTTAGCTCAGTTATCGGAATCAGGTCTTCGATGTTCTTGCCTTCCATCACCACTGCGTTCAACTTCACTTCAATATCATGCGCCAGCAATTGGTGCAACGTGTCCAGCACGCGAGGCAATTCGTCGCGGCGGGTAATCTGGCGGAAGCGCTCCCGATCGAGCGTATCTAGACTCAGGTTCACACTACGAATCCCCATTGCCTTCAAATCCTTCACATAAGGAGCAGTCAGCACGCCATTGGTAGTCAGGTTTAGGTCACTTATGCCTGGTATTTGGCTGAGCCGCCGCATAAAATCTACCAAGCCATTGCGCACAAAAGGCTCGCCACCCGTAATACGCACTTTATTTACGCCCATGCCAGCCAACAAAGCCACCACCTTTTCCATTTCTTCGTAGGTAAGCAGCGCTTTTTTGGGCAAATAGGTAATCCCTTCTTCTGGCATGCAGTAGAAACACCGCAAATTGCACCGGTCGGTAACGGCTAACCGAAGGTAATGGATCGGTCGTCCGTGGTTGTCGTAAAGGGTGTGGGTCTGGTCAGGCACGAAGCAGTAATTTTTTAGACTTTCAAAATCGTTGTAATACCGCTGAACTTCAGCCGAAAGTGATGAAGCCAGCAAGGGCTTTCAAACAATAAAAATACGCAATAATCCTTATCTTTGGCTACCATCCATCGCAGGAAACCAGACATGGAAGTAAAAATCGATTTATTCGGAGTCACCAAAGACATTATTGGACAGTCGGAAATTCGCTACTCGCTGGCTTCACCGGCCAAAGTGCATCACCTACTAGAAAAGCTCAAAGCTGAATTCCCTCGCTTACAAGCCCTCTCTTCGCTCGCAGTGGCCGTCAACAGCGATTATGCCGACCACGACCAGGAACTACAGGAAAACGACGAAATCGCTCTTATACCACCAGTAAGTGGCGGGTAACAAATTTCCTGCTAACTATTAAATAAAAACCTAAGCAACCAATGGAAGCCATCGACAGCCACTGGACTGTAAAACAAGCCATTAAAGACTTTTATGCCAGGAACAACTTTGGCGAAGACGGAGGCATAAACGAAAAATGGGCATGGATAAAATTTGGCTTTTTCTCCATGCCAATCCCCAATACCGAAGCCCGGCGAAAGAACATTTATATGCATGATGTTAGCCATATTGTTACGGGCTTCGACACGAACTGGAAGGGAGAAAGTGCCGTATCAGCCTGGGAAATTGCTTCAGGTGGTTGGGGTAAGGCTTATCTTCTCTGGCTGTTGAGCCTGTGGGCCATGGGTTTGGGTGTCGTTTTTTACCCTACGCAAGTATTAAAAGCATTCAGGAAAGGCTTAACCATGCGTAATGCTTTCACCAGTGGGCTAAGCAAGGAAGAAATTTTCACACTCTCTCTTTCCGACTTAAGAAGCCGGTTAAGCAACCAACCGGTCATTAAAAGTGATCCATGGGGGTGGATGGCTGTTAGTCTGCTTGTATTCCTGTCTCCATTGATTACTACGGGTGTAGTTGTTTTTATTTTATTAAATAGTGTCCTCTAATCCAGCTATTTTAAAACTCTAACACCAAATTCAATGATTGCCATTACTGACCAACCCATTTCCGTTGCCGATGTAATCCAAGCTGTCCAGTCTGATCGTGCGGGCGCAGTGGATGTATTCATTGGCACGGTACGAAATAATTCTCTGCAGAAAAACGTAGTCCGGCTCGAATACGAAGCCTATGACAAGATGGCTGTGAAGAAGATGGAAGAAATCGCGTTGGAAGTAAAAGCCAAGTGGCCAGTACAAAAAATTGCGATGGTACACCGAAAAGGGGTTTTAGGCATTGGCGAAATAGCTGTTGTAGTGGCCGTCTCCACCCCTCACCGCAAAGAAGCCTTCGAAGCCTGCCAGTATACCATTGATACACTCAAACAAGTAGTGCCCATCTGGAAAAAGGAATTCTACGACAACGGCGAAACCTGGGTCGCCAACCATGCTTAAGTACCATGATCAATTAACATTGAACAATAAACAGGATAATACAATATACAGCTTTTGAAGCGGGCCACTAAACCGGAAAATATTCATGAACAAGCAAGTTGATGGGCTAATCAGTTTAGAATGACAATTTACTGAAAGCTAAAAGCTAAACAGCTAACATCTAATAACTCCTATCGGGGAGTGACATTTCCGAATGCTTTGGCAATTTCCATCTCTACTTGCTTCAGCCGCATCTGCATATCAATCAGGTTCATCATCTCATCCTCGTCCGTTACCTTGGCCAGTTTTTGCTGGTTTTCGGAAATCAGGTTTTCTACACTGCATTTTTTCAGCCGAAGTATATTGGTATAAGCCATCTCCGACAGTTTATCTACTTCTATTGGCACGTAAATTTTAAATTTGCTTTGCCATTGCTCACTCAGTTCGTACTTATCGGCAATCAGCGTAATGGCCTCTTTCTGGATAGGAGAGTTTTTATGCCGGATAAAAAACTCCGTAACTGGCACCTTGCCTACTTGTGCTCCCTTTCGGTATATCTCCATAATATCGTGGTATACAGGAGTTTGAAAAACAATATCTTCCGTTTCGGCCAATATATACTGCCATAGCATTACGCCTTCTTCTACTTCCACCTGTGCATAGTTGAGCAATAACCGAATGGTTTCCTTTTCCTGGTAATAAATGGGCGGTAACGTACCAAAGGGTTTTTCTTGTTCCTGCCTTAACTGTTCTAGTTCAAAAGCCAGCGCCTCCTCATCCACCGTCCCTGGATCTGGGTAACTAATCCCTTCAAAATTAGTCGCTTGATTTGTTGTTGCTGGCTTTGTAGAGGCTGGGCGGTGCTCCGTCGGTCGGCGGTCTGATTTGGTTTGGTCTGAACGTTTATCGGTGGATTGCCGCCCAGCAGCATCACGCTTTTTCAGCACCATATTCATCATCCCTATCAGCGTATCCTCTTTCACCTGCAACAGCTCCGATGTCTTTTTGGTGAGGGCTTCACGGGTATTGCGGTCGGGAATTTTGCTGATGCTTTCTACTATTTCCTGCGTAACCTCGGCTCGTTTAAAGGGATCGTTGCCCACACCCTTGAGCAGCAGCTCGGTCTTGAAAGTGATAAAATCCTTCTTATTTTGCTGAATGAACTGCTTGAAGGCTTCAGCCCCGATGCGCTTCACGTAACTGTCGGGGTCTTCGTTGTCGGGAAATACCACCACGCTTACGTTCAAGCCTTCTTCCAGAATCATATCGGTGCCACGGAGGGACGCTTTGAGGCCAGCGGCATCACCATCGTACAGTACCGTGATATTTTGGGTAAACCGCCCGATAATTTTAATCTGTCCGGCGGTGAGCGAAGTACCCGAAGAAGCCACCACATTGCTCACACCTGCCTGGTAAAGGGAAATAACATCGGTATATCCTTCGGCCAGGTAACAAACATCCTCTTGCCGGATGGCTTGCTTGGCCTGGAAAATGCCGTACAGCACATCGCTCTTGTGATACACTTCCGTTTCCGGCGAATTGATGTATTTAGGCTGATGGCCGCCCCCCTGGTTTTTATCCGTCTTCAAAATCCGGGCACCAAAGGCAATCACCTTACCGGCTACATTGTGGATGGGAAAGATCACCCGTGCCCGAAACCGGTCGAACTGCCGATTTTCAGGACGTCCTTCTACCTCTTTTTGAATAGTTAATCCAGCCTTTTCAAGTATATCTATGTTATAGCCTTTTTTAAGGGCTTCCTTGGTAAAGGCATCCCAAGAGTCGAGGCTGTAGCCTAATTCAAAATCACGGATGGTTTTTTCGCTAAATCCCCTTTCGCGGAAATAACTCAAGCCGATGGACTGACCATCTTCGTGTTCGAAGAGTATTTGCTGGTAGTAATTCTTGGCGTATGTCAGGGCGATGAGCAAGCCTTCCCTTTGGGTCTGCTCTTGCTCCTCGGCACTGGTCATTTCCCGCTCTTCTATCTCAATATTATACTTCTTGGCCAGGTATTTCAGCGCATCAACGTAACCCAGGCTCTCCACATCCATTACGAAAGTAATAGAATCGCCGGCTTTGCCACAGCCAAAGCATTTGTAATAACCCTTGGCTGGCGAAACGGCAAAAGAGGGTGTCTTCTCGTTGTGAAACGGACAGCAGGCAATCCAGTTAGCGCCCTGCTTTTTCAGCGACACGAAATCACCGACGACCTCCAGGATGTCGGCACTCTGCTGAATACGCTCTATTGTCTCGGAACTAATTTTCATCGTAAGATAGCCGTTAGCGTTTAGCTGTTAGCGTATTTATCAGCTCTTTATGAATAAAACAAGCTGGCCTATTGTTGCTCCAGTACTTGCAACTTCATGGCCTAAGTCAAAAATAGGCATTTTCACGATTAAGGAAGGATTGTTTTTCGCCTCATAGACTATGATGTGATGGGTTATGTTTTGAAAACCTTATTAACAAAAAAGCCGTCCGAGTGATCGGACGGCTGTTCATACAAACTATTTACACCCTGGTTAATGCTTCAATATTTTCATACTATTCACTGCTATTTATTTTTCTTTCTGGTAAGCCTGCCGACGTTGGTCTAAGCGGGAGGCTAAAGCAAATCCTACTTTGACTGAGAAATACAAGCCACTTCCCTTAATAGAGGGTCTCATTCCTACTTCTGCTCCATAAGACCAGGAAAATTCGCGGTTAAACATTCCTTCAATGCCCGCCCGAAAACCTAAGGGGCTTCTTTTGATTGGCGCAGTAGAGTAAGTGTAAGTGATTGCTTGGTTTAAAGAATCTGATTGTTTAATATCTTCAAGGACAATACTAGGCGAAAAAATTATATCAGCATAACCGGTAAAAATCAAATCATTTAACGCTATGTCGTATTTTTTAGGTTTAACCACCACATTTCTGATTCGCCCCATAGAACCACCCAAATAAATGGCAGTAGAACTGATATTGGTATAAATTCTTTGTTCTTGTGACCGTGGCACGCCATTAACAGTAGGATAATGCTCTAATTGTCTGCCATCTGTGCTTTCCAAAAGAGCAATGTTTTGCTTTCTCATAGCATCGCCCAAATTGGTAGCGCTCTTCCAGTACAGCCCTCCGAGTCGTATGCCTACTATTTTGCGTACTTTAGAAGGAACCATAATAAATTCGGGAACGGTAGACGCCCATTTGCCCTCGCTGTAACGCTTGGTATAAATGACAACTTTGGCTTCTCCTGCATCAGCTTTATCAACTACATGATACGTGGCTCCGCCTTCTAAGTACATAAAAGGCACTAATTTGTTTTTGTTATGCACGTCCTTGGTTTTTTCGCCAATACCAAAAGAAATGTCTGCACCTTTGTAATAGGAACGGCGGGCAGAGAAGCGAAAATCAAATTTGTTTTTCAACAGATACTGGCCTTGTGCGCCATAGCCAGCATTCAAATTGGTCATGAACGCATCGCCTTGCATGGGATACAAGTGCAACCACATTTTATTTAGGTCATACGGATCATCTGTGATGGCTTCATATTCAATGTCATCCTTGTTAGTGGCGCTTTTTACTTGCGCAAAGGATGCTGGAATATAAAAGAAGCCTGCCAGTAGTAGTAAAACGGATAGTAAATTTCTGTTCACGAGAATAGTTGGTTTGAAATACACCTGTTATCCGAAGATGGGTATAAAAGTAGGAAAGGCACTTAAAACAGTGTAACCAATATTCTACCAAAACTTACAGTAGTGACTTAGCCCTGTGAAAAGCCCTAATGCCCAACCATAACTCCGCCCCGGCCATAGTCAACTATCCCAAAAATTGAATAAATTGCCCTCCCGACCATTGTTCACCTGCTGACCCGATTTGCCAGTGCTAACGCTTTTTACCGAAGAAGAAATTACCTGGTTTGCCGATGTCATTCTGCCTGTACCCGTACCCAACCTGTTCACCTATCGGGTGCCGCGCGAATTTAGCTCCTTGATTAAGCTGGGAGCAAGGGTAATTGTACAATTTGGGAAAAGCAGGGTGCTGACCGCGTTAGTAGCCCGTTTGCACAACAAACCACCCGAAAAGTACCAGGCCAAGTATATTCTCGACCTGCTTGATGAGCATCCGCTGGTGACTCAACAACAGCTCGACTTGTTTGCCTGGATGGCCGATTACTATATGTGCAGCATCGGGGAAGTGATGAATGCTGGCCTTCCGTCTGGACTAAAAATCAGCAGCTTATCTAAAATACAACTCAACCCAGACTTTCAATTTGACATTGAATTAACGGACAAAGAAGTCCTGTTGCTCGAAGCGGTGGAGAAGCACCAATCACTGACTTACGACGAGGCAGCCGAGGTGTTGGAACAGAAAAATGTGTACCAGTTTATCAAGTCACTGGTAGGTAAGCGGGCTATTATCCTGTTTGAAGAAATAAAGGAGCGGTATAAGCCGAAAATTGTAAAAAAGGTGCGACTGTCTGCCGAATATACTGACCGTGCCCGGCTATCGGACCTATTTATAGACTTAGAGAAGAAGCCCAAGCAGACCGAAATCTTGCTCCACTACCTGCAAGTAGTCTCTCTCTTGCGCGAGCCGGAGCTGAATGTATTGGGGATGGAAAAAAATATATTGATGAGCGATGACCTCTCATCTTCCTCCCTGAATACCCTTATCAAAAACCATGTGTTCGAAGAGTTCGAAATCGTGGTTTCGCGCTTTGCCGACCTCCCTCCTACCGAATTTAGCCATCCGCAACTGACCGAAGCCCAGCAGCGCGCCAGCGATCAGGTGATGGCACATTTCACTACCAAAGATACGGTGCTGTTGCACGGAATTACGGGGAGTGGCAAGACTGAAATTTACATTGACCTGATTCAGAAAGTGCTCGATGGTGGTTCCCAAGTGCTTTATTTATTGCCCGAAATTGCCGTAACCACTCAGATAGTTACGCGGTTGAAAAAAATATTCGGCGACAAAATGGGTGTCTACCACTCTAAATTCTCGGATAATGAGCGGGTGGAAGTCTGGAAAGGCATCGTAGCAGGCGAATATTCTTTCGTCATTGGCGTCCGTTCCGCTATTTTCCTGCCCTTCGATAACCTGGGTCTAATCATAGTCGATGAGGAGCACGAAACCAGCTATAAGCAGCACGAACCCGCTCCTCGCTACCACGCCCGCGATGTGGCCATGCTAATTGCTCAACGACAAAAAGCCAAAGTATTGCTTGGCTCGGCTACGCCTTCGGTAGAAAGCTATTACCACGCTAATACTGGTCGCTACGGACTAGTTAAGCTGTATCAGCGTTTTGGCAATGCCACTCTCCCCGATATTGTGCTGGTAGACACCAAACAGGAACGCAAGGAGAAGAAGATGAAAAATGCCTTCTCGTCGGTGCTGCTCGACCACCTGAGCATGAATCTGGAGAAGAAAGAGCAGAGCATCTTGTTCCAGAACCGGCGCGGTTATTCGCCTTACCTCAACTGCGAAGAGTGCGACTGGATAGCGCGGTGCAACCAATGCGCCGTAAGTCTGACTTACCATCTGAACAGCAACGAACTGCGTTGCCATTACTGCGGTTTCAAACAAGGCTTGCCTCGCGACTGTCCGGCTTGTGGCTCACCCAAACTAAAAACCATTGGCTATGGCACCGAGAAAATTGAGGATGAGCTGAAGATATTTCTTCCTGCGGCCCAGGTGCAACGCATGGACCTGGACACGACCCGAAAGAAAAATGCCTATCAACAACTCATCGAGGCGTTTGAAAACGGCCATACGGACATCTTGGTGGGTACGCAGATGATTAGCAAGGGGCTGGATTTCGACAAGGTAAGCCTGGTAGGAATTTTTGACGCCGACCGCATCATTAACTTCCCCGATTTCCGCTCACACGAACGAGCCTTTCAGATGATTACGCAGGTGAGCGGACGGGCTGGTCGCCGCGCTATCCAGGGCAAGGTGATTATCCAAACGGCCAATCCGCAGCAGATGGTCTTGCAACGGGTACTGGCTAATGACTATGAAAGCCTGTACCAAAGCGAAATTATTGACCGCGAAAACTTCCATTACCCGCCTTTTTACCGCCTGATCAAACTGACCATCAAGCACGAAAGCAAAACCACCTGCACCAAAGCCGCCACCCAGCTATTCGAAAAGCTAATGGTTAGGCTTGGGCAGAACCGCCTACTAGGCCCAGAAGCCCCGCTGGTTGAACGCATCCGTAATCAGTATCTGGAGGAGATTATGATTAAACTGGAGCGCACCATCAACCTGAAGGCAGTGAAGCAATACATCCAGGCGCAAGTCAGTGACCTGCTAGCGGAGAAAACGCTGAAAGGCACTAGCGTGGTGGTTGATGTGGATTGTGTGTAGACACGCTCACCCGCCTATTCTAGTCAACCTCACCATTCATGATAGCCAGTTTTTTGAAAAAAGTGAGCTTGCTTCCCTTGAGCACAAATGTGTACAAACCAGTCGCTAAGCCATTTAAATCTGCAAACGTAGTCGTTTCACCAGCCAAAAAAGATAAGTTGCTTACCTTATAAACGATCTCTCCGCGCATATCGGTTATTACGGCATCAACCAGATGATCGAGATCAGAATTGTTTTTTATACTCAGCCAATTCTTTACCGGATTAGGATACACTTCCACCAGTTTGTGCTTTACGATTACTTCCTCTTCAACTTCTGATGCTACCCGCGCTGGGGTCAATGAATCAGTGCGGTGGGTAGCTTGCATGACAGAAAGCTGATGGCCTGTACTATCGATGGCCGCAGCTTTCAAGCTTATATTGGGGCAAGTAGTAGCTGTATTCCCCAGGTGCAGCACAATCGCTGTCCTTCCCCTAAAAACGGTATTTTTCAATTCTTTCGTTTGACTGCCTTTTTTTTCACGAATCAAAATGGGGTACATATAATTGTCATTATAAGTACTGGTGCCAAAAATCAATGACTGTTGCGCATTCTCACAAATAAATGCGGGTGCATCAGTTGCTGTAAAGGCCTTGACCGGATAAAGAAAACCGCCCAGCAGCTCAGTCCTTCCACAATCAGTCGTTTTGATAACTGTGCCTTTTCTTTCCGTTTTCAGACCCAGAATCCAGACATCCGCTCCTTTGTTCACAATCCGAGTGGTATCCTTTTCATTATTCCACTGTCTGGCCCATACCTTTTGTTGAGGATAGAAATTGACTTGCGTATTCGTTTCTACATCTTCCAGGTACACTTTTCCTGCTCCTGGAGAGGAGAAAAAATACTGTATTTTGCAATGCTTGATTACCAGTGGCCGTTTACTTTTATGCTCAATGGAGACCCCATAACCAAAGTGCTCAATAATAAGCGGAGGACTATTTTCATCCCCGTCCAGAATTTGCAACTTCATTCCATAGGTTCGGCCCCAATTGATTACCGCACCAAAACCCATCATTTTACGCACGCTTACTGGCACAGTATATGTTCGGCCATTCGCATAATATCGGTCAGCCTTCCAATATATCACTGGCTTGCCACTATTAATCGTACTTTGCCAGGTTCTAATATCGCCATACCAGCCCGGTGACGATACCAGTGCCCATTTAGTCGTATCGTTCTCTTGATATTCAGGCGTTTCCTCAATGGGTAAATTCAAAGAACGTCCCGTGGAAGGGAATAAGCTCGATACCGGACTAGAGACATATTCTGTAACAGCGGTGCCATTGACTACGCTTCCTTTGTATTTAATGGCCGACAAGTATCCTGTGGTGCGAACATCGCGGACAAACAGATGGCCGTCCTCGTTGTCAATGGCACTTTTGGTAGAAGATCCACCATTACATTCACTGTTCAGCAGCGTAATCATGCCTATATTTCTGATATTCCGAATGGCAGGCACGGCATTGGTACTGAGCAGCTTCCTTATCATTACGATATTTCCATTATTCAAAATACCGGCAATGTTTTGATTACGAATTACGAGGTTTTCGAAGGTAATGCTATACTCTGCTTTGTCAATCTTGATGGCGTAATCAAAACCTTTGATCGACACATCTTTGAACATACAAGGCCCAGGTGCGTAACGATTCATAAGAATGCCCGTAATGCCCTTGCGGTCTTCGGAATTAATTTCCACATTCACCATACCACCGCTGTTATTGGCTATAAAATCTATGGCAATTACGCCCGGATTTCCCGTGCCAATGTGGATGGTCATATCTCGAATGTAATTTCTGAATTGGTGAATTCCATCAGGCGTCTGAATGAGCGCTTTAGGACTGGTGATACTCTGAAACGCTGAAGCACTATTTTTTAATTTAATAATGGTTTTGCCTTTTCCCTGCCCAATCAGCATCATTGACTGTCCAATCCACGTGATTGAACTCGATACCAGGTAGGTGCCTTGGGGGAAATACACAGTCTTGGGAAAGGGGTAAAAGTAATCCAGTTTTCCTAGGGTACTTACATCTTTCCGATTGGCATATATCGCCGCTTGTATGGCTTTGGTGTCGTCAGTAATACCGTCCCCTTTCGCGCCATAGGCTTTCACATTATGCGAACCGATGTTGTGAGGATAATTGATAAACTGGGCTTTTAATGGATAGCTCAATAGAATTAAGCATGCTAAACCAATAGTTGACAGAAAGCTACTTTTTAATTTCATCATTAGTCACACTTGTTTTGGTAGGAAAAAGATAAAGAAAGAGGTTAAGGATTAACGTTAATGCAACAAATAAACAGAATATCTGTCAATGCTAGTGTACATTTCTTACCTTTGGTATTCAGCCCTCCCCTAATAATTGATCAAAATCTCATTAAAATCTTCTCCCTCCCATGGCAAATTCCGAAAATGCAATCTTCTACCCTGAAATGGATGGCGATGTCATGCCATACTACGCTAACCTGGTAGCGCAATTGCCAGCCATGGCCGCTAAGTATGGTATTGACTCGGCTATTTATACTGCCCTTGCCAGCTACAGCGCCCAGATGCTTGAGGCTTTAAATCAAGCCCAGGCCACCCAACAAGCGGCGAAAGCCAGTATTGCCACAAAAAACGAAGTGTTTGCACAGGCGCAAGCCCAGATGATGCGCGAGCTTACGCGGCTGGTGAGTCTACCTAACTTTTCGGAAACAGATGCAAAAATCCTGGGCATTCAGCGGTCTAAAACGGCGTTGAACCTAAAAATGGTCAAGCCCGTGATTACAAGCGTTACCCTTAGACCGGATAAAGTAGTGTTAGATTGGTTGAAAGGAACAATGGATGGGGTAATCCTTTCCTCTGCATACGATGGGATCACCTTTACAGATCTGTCCACCGATTTGAATTCGCCCTCTGAAGACCGCCGCAAGAACCTCACCGACAAGCCCGAGACCCGCTACTACCGAGTGCGCTTCCTTTACAAAGGTGAGCCCGTGGGCTGGTATTCAGGCGTAGTAAAGTTATTAGTAGAGATTTATTAGTTCAAATACAACTTTATCTAATCTTGGTGGGTCTTGTATAAAACCTCTCCCCAAAAAGCTGATGAAAAACATATTATCCTTCTTATTGCTCTTTATAAGCGTTTTTTCTTGCAAAAAAGCCGAAATTAATTGCGACACAAATCCTATAGTCACTACCTGCGGCATCACTGACCCGATAAAAGAACTATCCTGGTTAAGTGATAAGATCCCCACAACTGAGGTTAGTAAAGATGACTGTGCTCCCTACAAAGTAATACAAGGTGTTTACCAGGACAAACCTGTATTTATCATTTCAACTGGTGGGTCAACCTGTCGAGTCTGTGGCAATGTGGTGTATAACTGCGCAGGAGAAGCAATATTGGTGTGTAATCGAGAAGAAGAAGCTAAAATCAGTGACCAAAAAGTAATCTGGGAACGATAGATGATATCTTCAAAAGCCTGGCGTATTTTCACCCTCCTGGCTTTTGAAGACATACGTTAAGATTCCTTTTCCGAATTCAGTAAAACATCCTTTGACTCCACGAAGGAGAATCCAGGCAAATCGACCTTTTCGTAGCGACCCAATGTAGACAAATCTACTACGGTACTGCCCTTTTCAGACCTTCCATACGTGCTAATGAACTTAGCTCCCCACATTATTTCATAGAATTTATAAGAGGTTCGCACGTAAACATTCTGGAAATAAGTATCGTCGAAGCCTTTGATGATGATCATAAATTCGGCATCGGTTTCTGCCATGTCGGCTTCCGTAAAGCCAAACAAAGGGCTTTTTTCATCAATGGGATGCACAACTGTCCAACTTGCCCAGAGGAAACTTACTTTATTGCGTTCTAAAGCCAGTTCGTAAAACTTCCGGACGCTTGCCCCATTTTCCGTCTCAATCCACGACAGCATAAACTGTACTTCTACCTCAATCAGTTGATTGTTCTGGGCATTGGCAATGCGGAACATCAGTCCGGTAAAAGTACGATAAGGCGAAATAATGGCTTGATCGCTGAATATGATTTTGCCCACGGGGCGCGACGATCGGGCATAGAATAAACCAGTGGCAATAGCCAATGACAACAAACCCAATAAGAGCTCGAAAACCACCAGGAAATTGGCCAGTAATCCGACTGGATTCACCCGACCATAGCCTACAGTAGTGAAAGTTTGGGCACTGAAAAAAAAGGCTTCAAAGAATTTCTCCATGGGAGAGATGGCCACCGTACCTGCCAGATTTTCGAAGCCAATGATCATATACAGGCCCGCAAAACAAATGTTGATCAGTAAGTAAGCGCCCAGAATAACCAGGATAAAATGCCCCCAGGTCATGGTAATCATGGCGTGGTAAAAATTGAACCGTTGCCAGAAAGAAGCCCCTTTTTTTTCGATATTGAAACTCCCATCGCGGTTAACAAACCGATCGCCCTGGTTATCAATCTTGACACCGAAACCTGGGTCTCGTTGATCGGCTATTTTCCGAAAGACTTTTTTAGCCATACTGGAATGTTGGTATACAGGCAAAGGTATTGCTATGTATGCAAGGAAAGACAAAAATTGACCTAAAAGTTCGGAGTCATTCCATAGAAAAATTATTTTCCACCCGTTTTCTATTTTTAGCGCACCTTTGCCATTGAGACTAACCGCTTTCAACTTTACTTATGAACGAGATCACTACCCATTTGCCGGACTTCCGACCGGTTAGTTATTCGCGTACCACCCTGACCGAACTTATGATTCCTGCCTACGCCAATTTTGGTGGCAAAATCCATGGAGGCATCCTTCTGTCGCTGATGGACAAAGCCGCCTATGCCTGCGCTTCGAAACACGCTGGGCAATACTGCGTAACCGTTTCGGTAGACAATGTAGACTTCCGACGTCCGGTTGAAGTGGGCGACCTGGTTTCTTTACAAGCATCGGTCAATTACGTAGGCAAAACTTCGCTGATTATAGGTATCCGGGTCATTGCCGAAAACGTAAAGACAAATGCCATCAAACACACGAACACGTCGTACTTTACGATGGTAGCCAAAGACGACCAAGACCAGCCAACCGAAGTTCCTGGACTAACCCTCGAAAACCGAGATGATGTGCGCCGTTTTCTCGAAGCTATTAAGCGAAAAGAGTTAAAGGGCTTATATCGAAAAGAGCTGGACAACGCCAAAACGAGTATGCTGCTGGACGAAGAATTATATCAGTTGGAGAAGGAACGCTGTCGCCTGGATGGAACAATGCTATGAGGTACTGCTATGTAGAATACTGAAAACAGCCAGGTAAACGCAGTATTTTGGCCATTTGCCGCAAAACCAGTAAGGTTATCAGAAAATTGTCTTTACTGGCACAAATAGATCGGATAAAAGTCTATGATCCCACGCCAAAGTCACTACATCAAATCGAATATTCGCTGATATGGAAGTAATCTTTTTCTCCGCTTTTTGGGCAAAAAAAAGGCGGCAGGCTATTAAATAAGCCATGCCGCTTTTTCGATAACTTTTCATCAACAACTAAAAAACCAATGGGAAACCATTGTATCTATATAAAAATCACCTCTTTACAGGAGATCATTAAAATCATTAGGATAAACCCTTATCAAATGCCAGGTTTCAATTATTGGCTAGCTGATACACAAACGTATCTGATGTTCAGTAATTTATTCATCACATTTCGAGCCAATTCTTACCTGCAACATATTTATTCAAAGTAACTTCATAAATTTCCCCTGATCGATCAAAAAAAAGCTTCTATCACCTGCATTAAAACGGTCATTTCTCATCCACTAGCGCCGAATTTGATCGCTAATTGTGTACTCATTCACACCACAAATATTTCGTGCATACTAGCAGCTGGGCAAGGATAGTACTATTTCTGGCCATAAGCCATGGCCATTGATAAATAAAAAAGTACCAATTTACTTATTCATAATCCTATATTTGCCAAAAAACAATCCAGCCTTACATTTCGCTCTCAACTTTTACTACGCTAACTCAGCTTGTTTTTAAGTTTATGCAGAACAAAACCAACGGATTGCCTTGCATGCAAAACTTAGTTACTCCTATCTTTACTAAGCGAGTGAGTAGGCAAATAATCATTGAAGAGAAATTGATCAACCCGCCTCAGCAGACCAACGATCATCGACAATAGACTTCGCACAAGCAACGTAAACTTTTAAACAACGACTATTTTTTATGAAAAAGACTTTATTGACTTGCATTGGGCTCTTATTTACCCTAGTCTGTAGCCAGGCTCAGAATTTTGAAGGCATTATCCGTTGGACAGTCAAAGCAGAAATTACGGACCCAGCCAAGAAAAAACAACTGGACGATGCCTCGAAACAAATAAATGCTCCTGAAAATCAGGCTCAAATGAAAGCACTTCAGGAAAAAATGAACAGCCCGGAGTTTAAAAAGCAAATGGACCAAAACCCTCAGATGAAACAGATGATGGAGCAAGCCATCGCACAAATGCAATCGGCTGGCGGACTGAATGCCTCCTCTTTAATGCCCAAAGAAATGACGATGAAAATAAAAAACATGAACTCTCTGGTTCATCTGGACGGCGGAGCGGCAGCCATGATGGGCGAAATATTATACCTGAAAGACAAAGACCAGGCCTATTCTATTCGACGGGAAGCCAAGACTTATTCTGTGTTACCAAAGCAAAGTGACAACCAGGAGCACAAACTCCAATATAAGGTGACGAAGACCAATGAGCACGCCAAAGTTTTAACGTACGACTGTGTGAAGTATGTAGTTGAAGTACAACGCGAAGGCCAACCAGCCATGATTCAGCACGTTTGGGCTGCTTCTAACTTCAAGGAGTTTGACACCAAGGCTTTGGCGCGTATGCAAATGGGAAGAAATGGCGAAATGGCCTACCTAAAAGACATACAAGGCACGCCTCTTCGGATTGAAATGAAAATGCAGGATACCAATATGACTATGGAAATGGCCGAAATAAAAAAGCAAAGCCTTGATCCAGCCGACTTTACGATTCCTGCCGATTATAAGGAAACGCAAGGCTTCATGCCGGGGAAGAAATAGATGGATTGGTAGATCGGTTCGCCGATCTACCCCTTATCGTTTAACAATTTTTCGCGTAGAGTAGACAAAATCCTTTCGGCGAACGTATACCAGTTTGATTACTTCGGCAATCACTTCGCCTTCGTTACCAAGTACCTGAGTAGTAAACGTATAGTCTTTTCTGCCAATCTGATCCACTTCGGTCCGCATGTCGTCTACCTGCTGTGGCGAGATATGAAACCGAGCCGTCACGGTAGAACGGCCAGGTCTTTTAAACCGAATAGAAGCCGCTTTATCCCAGATTATGTACTGGCTTCCCATTTTTTCCATTAGTATGAGCATGTAGAAAGGGTCGCACATAGCGTAGAGAGAACCGCCGAAGTGCGTACTTACCACATTACGATTCCACCAATGTAATTTCATTCTCACTTCAATGGTATGCAAGTCTGCCGAAACATGGGTAATGCGGATGCCAGCCCCTAAAAAGGGTGGAAAAAAACTCAGCAGTTTGAACTTAGTACGTTTGCTGAACATGAGCAACGATAAATTAAATTTACATCCAGACTAGTTTGTTCACTTAATCTCCCGAAAACTTCAGGTATAAGTTCCCTTCTGCCATTGCTTTATCAGCCAAAGCAATAATTGTATCGAGCAACACTACCGTTTCCTGCGAATGAGCCTTAGCTTTAGCCCGTGCCAGATCTTTAGTCAGTACACTGGCCTGCATCCAATTAAAAATAGTAACTCCATATGGATCTACGTACCCTAGCAATTCATAATTATCGTCGTCCAGGCTGGGGATTAATGGATGGAGCAACAAGGTTTCTTCAATAAAAGCGACCTCATACCCGTCTTCGTCTTCTAGTTGAATCATTAGCCCCATCTTTCGCCATTAGTTTATCAGGTAGATTTCAAATATACATACTTTAGCTAAAAACCCGGAAAGTCTTTGAGGTCTTCCGGGTTTGAACTGATTGTTGGTATGGACACAAGCCTTCTACAGCACCTTCAACTCAATGCGTCGGTTTAGCTGCCGGTTGGCTTCGGTATCGTTGGGGGCTACCGGACGGGTTTCGCCATAGCCTTGAGACTTGATCCGGCTTTTAGGGATGCCTGCTTTCAGCAGATGATCGTACAAAGCCTGAGCACGCTTGCGGGACAATTCCATATTATCCTCATCCTTACCTATATCGTCGGTATGTCCAGAGATTTCTAGGGAAAGTTGGGGGTTGCGGGTTAAGAAAGAAACAATTTTATCGAGTTCGGTCTGCGATTTCAGCGCCAGTTCGTACTTAGCCGTTTGGAAGAAAATGTTTTTAAGAATCTCCTTTGCTCCTGTCTTAATCGGTTCCAGATAAATATTCAGGGTAGTCAATCGATCTCCTTTGGTAACGGCTGCTTGATCGGTCTCTTTTTGCGAGAAATCGAAGGATAAACTCTTAAACAAATACCCGTCTTTATTGATATACAGGGCATATTCAGCTCCTTCAGTCAGCACCGACACGTATTCTCCCGACTTACGGTCTGATTGCACGGTAGATTCGAGCTGGTTGGTCACAATATTAAATACCTCTATAGTAGCGCCTAGCGGTTGCTTGGTACGCGCATCATAAACCGTTCCCTTGAGATAGTCGCTCCGGTTATATTTATGAGCCAACGATTGCGGAATGTCAAATTCGTACAGTACTGCACTTACCCGCTGCTCGCCGTCCACTTTTTCGAGGGAATAATACGCTTTTAGCCCATCGGCTGTCACAAACAAAGACACCTGATCTTCGTAAGTATTAATCGGATAACCCAAATTATCAGGCGCAGTCCAAAAGCCTTTCTTAAATTCAGTTAAAAACAAGTCAAATCCCCCCATGCCTACGTGCCCATTGGATGAGAAAAATAAGGTTTGTCCATTGGCATGAATGAATGGAGAGAACTCATCGTCTGGTGTATTAATTGTGTTTCCCAAATTAGTTGGCGAGCCCCATTGACCGTCTTCTCCCAACTTACTCATCCAGATATCGTGTCTTCCGTAACCACCCCGTCGATCAGACACGAAAAAAATTGTACGGCCATCTGCCGATAGCGAAGGTTGGGACTCCCACGAATAGGTATTAATTTTGGGTCCCATATTGAGGGGCTCTACCCAGTCGCTCCCTATTTTGTAAGACACAAACAAATCACATCTGCCAAAATTTTCACGCCCTTGGCAGGAAGTAAATACGAGGGTACGACCATCAGCTGATATACTGCATGTTCCTTCGTTTTCTGCAGTATTAATTTTATCAGAAATAGCCAAAGGCAAACTCCAATCATTTCCCTTTCGAGAACAGATGAATATATTTTCATCATTATGATAGCCGGTCAGGTTACGGGCAGTGAAGATAAGCGTTTGTTGGTCGACAGTTAGAACTGGAAAATATTGCAAATTCAAAGCATTGACTGTAGGACTGAGGGGCTTAGACTGATAAGAAAGCGGATGCTGTATTGCATTCTCAGCAAACGCACAGTTAGCTAGCCCTTTTCGAGCAATCTCCATTCGGATGGGCTTAACTGGTTTCAAAGAGATGTATTTCTCAAAATAGGCTTTGGCTTTACTATACTCACCTATGCTCAAAAAATATTGTCCTACCGTGACATTGGCATCTAAGAAGAGCGGATAATTGGGCTTTAATTGAAGGCTTTTTTCGTAATGACGGACGGCATCTTTCTCTTGCCGCAACACCTCGTATGTACGGGCCAGCCGATAATGAGCATCCGCGTATTCTGGATCTTTTTCCAGCGCTTTTTGCAGGTTAGCAATCGCCTGGTCAAACTTTCGGGCTGTTAATAGTATAGTGGACTCCTCATAAAGCTTGCGGGCTTTATCTGAAGTACCCTCCTTACCTTGGGCATACAGACTAATGGAGGCGAAGCACAAGCAAATAAGACAAAGAAAACATTTCATTGTTTCGGAAACCAGTGATGAGTAGTCAATTTCCCGCCTCAGGGAATATTCATAAACTTATGAATTTGCAAAGAAACTTCCCATTGTGGATGGTTTTTTACGTATTCGATAATCAAAGGCAGCATTTCATTGGAACGACTCCATTCGGGCTGCAAAAACAGTTTGCAGATAGGACTTAGTTTTTCAACAAATGACTCTGCCCATTCAAAATCACTTTTATTATAAATGATTACCTTTAATTCATTGGCCTCCAAGTAAACACCTTCGTGCGGAGCCTTAAATTTTTTGGGTGAAAAGCAAATCCAATCCCAACGACCCGACAGTGGATACACACCCGATGTTTCAATATTAGTTTGAAAACCTGCGGCATGCAAGGCCTCACAAAGCTCATCCAGGTTGTGCATCAATGGCTCTCCGCCTGTGATAACAGCCAAACGACCCGGAAAACGAGCAGCCTCCTGTACAATTTCACTGATGGCCACCGATGGATGCGCATGCACATCCCACGATTCTTTTACATCGCACCAGTGGCAGCCTACATCACAACCGCCCAGGCGAATGAAGTAAGCGGCTTTGCCCTGGTAAAAACCTTCGCCCTGAATGGTATAAAAGGCTTCCATCAATGGAAGTGTCCGGACACTTGGTATGGCTTCGGAATAAACTGACATTATAAGTAGCAATGATAAAACGATGAGCAATAAAAAGCATTCCCTTTTGAAATTACCTTTACTTACTCAACGTATGGTTAATAATAAAGTATTGTTTCTCAGACCCTATTTGTATTATAAGCCTCTTTCTTTCGACGATAAAATGAAGGAAGGTTCTAGTGAAATCCCTTTTTTGCCTAGCGCTGGTACAAATAAAAAAGATCACCACTTCATCCATTTAGCTCAATAAATCAGGAAATGAAGCATTTTTAGGCATCTGTAAAAGTAGCTGAAAAAAATTGTTTATGTTATTTTGCTTTGGCTCTTACATTCTCCCATTCCAAGGCAATATTCTCTTTCGCAGCTTGAGTACTGTAGCGAAATTATTGCCCGAAAGAATGATTTAAAAAAGAGAGGTAATAAGTCTGGGCGGCTCCCAATTGAAATGACAGTAAGTTGCTAAACTTAATCTACTGGGCATTTAGATCAATAATGTTTCGGCAAAAAGCGTATTCTTGGGGCTGGTTCGAGCAAATGATAAGTAAGCGGTTGCGGCTGCATTCCTGCACTTGCGATAGATACCACGCCACTCCTTGCGCATCAAGATTGGAAGTAGGTTCATCCAGCATCAGTACGGGGGTATCAGAAAAAAAGGCCAGACCGAGCTTGAGCCGCTGCTTCATTCCCGAAGAAAAATACTTGACGGGTTTGTGTAGAGAGGCGGAAAGCCCCATCCGTTCTGCGCAATCCTTCGCCGATAAGTCTGTCGTAAATCGCTTGAATCGGGAGTGAAAGTGGATTAATTCTGCTAGTGTCAGTTCTTCAATCAGTTCGAGGTAAGGAGCCGCCATAACCAGGTGGCGAAAAAAATGCTCTGCCTCCAACTGCTTTCCCTGATAGTGGTAAGCTATGTTTCCTTCAGTGCCAGGCATGATACCCGCAATAATTTGCAACAGTGTAGATTTCCCGCTGCCATTCGGGCCAATAAAGGTATAGCTATTACCAGCCTCCAATCGGAAATCGAGGTGCCGAAATACCCACTGCCGGTTAAATTTACGTCCTAAGTCCTTTACTTCGATCTTCAAGAGAGCAATTAGTGATTAGCAGTTAGTAATTAGTTAAGTACTGAATCAGAATCAGTTTGCATTATTTGCTTTGTAATAGACTAATAAAAAGGCTTATACCTAACAACTAATTACTGACACCTCCTTAAATGCTATATAGCTAACAGCTAATCACTAACTACTTATTGCCCGTATCCTTTCATAATGCCTCGTTCGGAGTTACGGACAAAATTGAGTACTTCGTCACGTTCTTTGGAGGGAGCCATTTCTAGTTCGATCAAATCCAAAGCATCGGCATTGTTGAGGCCGCGCAGATAAATATGTCGGTAAATCTCCTGGATTTCATTGATTTTCTCGTTGCCGAATCCGCGGCGGCGGAGGCCGATGGAGTTGATACCACTGTAGGAAAGAGGCTCACGGGCGGCTTTGGTAAACGGTGGAACGTCCTTCCGAACGAGGGAACCACCAGAAACCATCGCGTGTGCGCCAATTTTCACGAATTGATGTACCGCAGAAGTTCCGCCAATAAAGGCAAAATCCTGCACTTCGATGTGACCAGCTAATTGAACAGAGTTAGCGATGATTACATTGTCTCCAACCACGCAATCGTGCGCAATGTGTACATACGCCATCAGAAGGCAATTCTTTCCAATGATGGTAGTATTCCGATCAAGGGCGGTACCGCGGTTGAGGGTTACACATTCGCGGATCACTGTATTATCGCCAACCGTTACGGTCGACGGTTCACCTTTATATTTCAAATCTTGGGGAGGCGCTGAGATAACGGCGCCCGGAAAGATGCTGCAATTTTTACCGATGCGCGCACCTTCCATAATAGTAACGTGTGAACCAATCCAAGTTCCTTCACCAATTTCCACATTTTTGTGAATCACAGCAAAGGGTTCAATAGCTACGTTCTGAGCTATAGTAGCTTGGGGATGGATATAGGCTAAAGGCTGATTCATTGTGGTTTTTTTACGATACTGGCCGAAATCACTGCTTCACAAACCAAGTTGCCGGCTACAAAAGCCTGTCCCTGCATTTTTCCAATGCCTCTACGGATAGGGGAAAGCAATTCGCACTTGAATATCAATTGATCTCCGGGAGTAACAGGCTTTCTAAACCTGCAATTTTCGATCCCAATAAAATAGACCAAGTGATTGTGCGGATCAGAAACAGTATTTAAAAGCAAGACCGCACCTGTTTGAGACATGGCTTCAATCGTAAGCACGCCAGGCATTACGGGGCTTCCAGGAAAATGGCCTTGAAAAAAGGGCTCATTCATGGTTACGTTTTTCACACCCGCTACAGTTGTTTCATCCAAGTGAAATATCCTGTCGATCAACAGAAAAGGATAGCGGTGGGGAAGAATAGTCGCAATTTGATTAATATCAAATACAGGCGGCCTGCGCGGATCATAGGTAGGAATATGGTTCTTCGAGGTTTGCTCCATCATCTTTTTGATCTTCTTAGCAAAACCTACGTTGGCTGCGTGTCCGGGGCGGGCAGCCAGAATCTGCGCTTTCAATGGCCTGCCTACCAAGGCCAAATCGCCAACCAGATCCAACAATTTATGACGGGCGGGCTCATTCTTGTACCTAAGCTCCACATTGTTCAATATCCCTTCTTTCTTTACTTCGACCTTAGGTTTATTGAACAGGCTGGCCAGATGGTCTAATTCATCGTCTTCTATTACCCGATCTACCACCACAATAGCATTGTTGAGGTCGCCTCCTCTGATCAGGTTTTGCTTATGCAACATCTCCAGTTCGTGTAGGAAGCAGAAGGTACGGCACGAAGCGATTTCTTTGGCAAACAGCTTGATATCATTCAGCGAAGCGTGCTGACTACCCAAGATGGGAGAGTTATAATCGACCATCACCGTCAGGCGGTAGTCGCTCAGGGGCAGTGCAGCCATCTCCACGTCTCTTTCCTTATCACGGTAGTGAATGCTTTCGGGCACTTCAAAAAAATTCCGTAGCGCATTCTGTTCTTCTACCCCTACTTCTTCTAAAGGCTCAATGAATTGGATAGCACTACCGTCCATTATCGGAGGCTCTGGACCATCCAGTTGAATCAGTATATTATCTATTTGCAGACCTACCAAGGCAGCCAGGGTATGCTCTACCGTGTTGATACGAGCACCGTGTTGCTCCAGGGTTGTGCCCCTCGACAAATCGACTACGTTGTCTACATCGGCATCGATAATGGGTTGGCCGGGCAAATCGACACGCTGAAACTTGATTCCATGATTGGGTGGAGCCGGAACAAAAGTCATGTTGGCATGCACTCCTGTATGTAACCCTACACCCGATACGGTCACTGCTTTTTTGATGGTATGCTGTTTGGTATTCATTAATTAATGAGGAATGAGTAATGAATAGTGATTAATGAGTAATGAACAATGAACAATGACGATTCCTTACTCATTGCTCATTGTTCATTATTCATTACTCATTAGAGCGGCAAATTTAGTATTTTTTCTTCCATTTCATCAAGCCTCCTCTCTAGCTCGGGCAGTTTTCTGAAAACGGCCAGTGAGCGAAGGCTATCGCGGTAGTTAAATGCAGGGGAGCCATTAATCGCTGTTCCCGGAGTTTTTACCGATTTCCCTACCCCTGATTGTGCTCCTACGCTTGTGCGTTCGGCCAGCGTAATATGGCCTACTACCCCAACCTGGCCTGCCAATACGCAATTATCGCCTAATTTGGTAGAGCCCGATACGCCTGCCTGGGCCGCGATTACGGTGTTTTTTCCAAGTTCAACATTATGAGCAATCTGAATCAGGTTGTCTAGCTTCGTACCCTTGCGGAGAATGGTAGAACCCATGGTGGCGCAATCAATGGTAGTATTGGCTCCCACGTGGACATAATCTTCCAGAATAACATTGCCAACCTGGGGAATGGGTTTATAAGTTCCATCGGGCTGTGGGGCAAACCCAAACCCTTCGCTGCCGATGACCGCACCCGCCTGAACAACACAGTGGTTACCGATGATGGTGTTGGAGTAGATTTTAGCACCGGCCTGGATAATAGTGAAGTCGCCGATGCGGCATTTGTCACCAATATATACTTGCGGATGGATTTTTACTTGCTTGCCAATGAAGGTATTTTCTCCAATATAGGAAAAAGCGCCCCGGTAGATATTTTCTCCGATAGTAGCACTATTGGCTACATAAGAAGGCTGTTCGATGCCAGTTTTCCCGAAAGATATTTGGCGATGATATTCTTCTAGGAGTTGGGTAAAAGCAGTGTAGGGGTTTTCTACAGCAATAAGGGTAGCGGCTACAGTGGTTTTCGGTTCGAACGTTCGGCTTACGATAACCGCAGAGGCTTGCGTGGTATAAATATCTTTTTCGTATTTAGGATTGGCTAAGAAAGAAAGGCCACCTTCGCGTGCTTCTTCAATCTTCGCTAATTCCCTTATCTTCAGCGAGCCATCTCCCTTTACCTCTCCTCCCAATATCCCCGCTATTTGTGCTACAGTAAACTCCATATCAATTAACAATTATCAATTAACAATTAACAATGAGTCTGGTGAATTAAGGTTGGCTGTCTACTGCTAGTATAAATAAGTCAGTAGTCCTTGAGTCTTTTTAAATTTATCTTTACGGCGTATCGTGTAACTAATGAGCACATCTATTAAAACAACCAGTAACATTGTTAACAGTTAATTGTTAATTGTTAATTGTTAATTGTTTCGCCCAGCTTACATAATACTTTTTCACTACCTGACTAAGGGCCTTGATGTTAGGCAAATCGGATGCTTCGGCAATATCAATAATCTGCCCTTTCTTGGTCAGGATGTTGATTTTCTCTCCTCCTGCCACGTAGGCAGCATTGCTGGTAGAGCCTTCTACCAGGAAATAGGAAAGCAGACCGGCATCTAGTTGGGTGTGCGCAAGCAGGGTGTTTTTTAAGCCTGTCAACACCGATGTTTCAATCCTTTCTTTTGATAGAATAATCTTGAACAGCTTTCTTTCAAGCAGCATACCGCTGAGTGTAGAAAGCACCACGTCTGTATGGGTAATCCATATTTTGAGGCAGCCCCACAAATCGTAATCGTCTAACGTAGCGAAGGCTTGAAGGTAGGATTTATCCCGAGTAAAATCATTGAGGGTAACTTGTTGTTGCAGAAAAATTGCCAGCGCTGGCGTAGCAAAAACCGCCTGCCCTGCTGCAAGCAATTCCCGTGCGCGCGTAATGATCTGAATCAGCATCGTTTCGGCACTGATGGTCGTTTTGTGCAAATACACCTGCCAGTACATTAGTCGACGGGCATTCAGAAAGTTCTCGATGCTGTAAATGCCCTTTTCTTGTACCACCAAACGATCGTCGACAATTTCGAGCATCTTTATAATACGGTCGGAGCCGATAGTGCCCTCCAATACGCCCGTAAAAAACGAGTCGCGTTGCAGATAATCCATCCGATCTAAATCTAGCTGACTAGAAACCAACTGGTGAAAAAAAGTACGCGGATATTCGTTTGTAAAGATCTTCAGCGCTAAATCCAGGCCGCCATTAAAATGCTGATTCAATTCCTGCATCAACAACAGCGACATGCGTTCGTGGGGTACGTGTTGCAAAATACAACACTCCAACGTGTGCGAAAACGGTCCGTGCCCGATGTCGTGCAGCAGAATAGCAATTTGAGCCGATTCACATTCCTTATCAGATATTTCGTAACCTTTGCTGCGGAAGTTGGCCAGCGTTTCACCCATCAGGTGCATGGCTCCAATGGCGTGCTGAAAGCGGGTGTGCAAGGACCCCGGATAAACGTATTCGGTCATTCCCCCTTGCTTTATGCGCCGCAACCGTTGGAAGTAAGGATGGTCAATAATATCGAAAATAAGCTCACTAGGGATAGTGATGAATCCGTGAACCGGGTCGTTAAATATTTTCTTTTTATTGGGTTGCTGAGTAAATGGCAATGGCTGGAACGGTTTTTATTGGGTGACGTGCAAATCTAGGCGGATTTTTTTGTAAACAGAGAATGATTGTTCACTCAATAAGTTTTGCAATCAGCAAGTTTTCTCACATATTTCCGTTAGTCAATCAGGAGAGAACCAAACTTTAATTTTCCTACCGCGTAGGAAATTCAAATAGACATTATTTTACTACCTTTTTTATTCATAATTCTAACGCTACTGTATGCAAAGATATTCGATTCTATGGGCTGATGATGAAATAGATTTATTAAAACCTCATATCCTTTTTCTAACCACCCGTGGCTACGATGTAACCGCCGTCAATAGCGGTTCCGATGCGCTCGACAAGTGCGCCGAAGAAAACTTCGACGTAGTATTTCTGGACGAAAATATGCCGGGAATGACTGGCTTGGAAACCTTAACCCAAATAAAGGCTTCCCGGCCCAACCTGCCCGTGGTGATGATTACCAAGAGTGAGGAAGAACACATTATGGAAGAAGCGATTGGCTCTAAAATCGCTGATTACCTCATTAAACCGGTCAACCCTAATCAAATA
The DNA here is from genome assembly GCA_040385915.1 of Bacteroidota bacterium. Taxonomy (GTDB): domain Bacteria; phylum Bacteroidota; class Bacteroidia; order Cytophagales; family ES-bin-26; genus ES-bin-26. The sequence continues at coordinate 17,744 of JAZKGK010000058.1, read as the reverse complement.
TTGCTATCGGTAAAGAAAATCCTGGACAATAGGCGCTTGGTTTCGGAAAAGACTAACCTGGGTTACCAGCAAGATTTTCGGAATATCAGTATGGCTTATAGCGAACGGATGGACCACCAGGAATGGGTGGAAGTTTACAAAAAACTGGTATTCTGGGAACTGGAGATTGCCAGCGCCGAAAACAAGAGCATGTCTGAAGTATTGGATATGCAAAAGGGTGAGGCTAACCACAACTTCACCAAATTTATCCGCGAAAACTATGAAGATTGGCTCAACGAGCCCAATATCGACAAGCCGATACTGTCGCACCAGTTGATGAAGAAAAAGGTGTTTCCGCTAGTAAAAGAAGACCCCTTGTTTTTCCTGCTGATCGATAACCTGCGCTACGACCAATGGAAAGTAATTGAGCCATTAATCCTTGATTACTTTAACATGGAAGAAGAATCGACCTATTATGCGATACTGCCCACCACTACGGCTTTTGCCCGCAATGCCATCTTTTCGGGTATGATGCCCAGCGACATGGAAAAGCATCACCCCGATTTGTGGGTAAATGATGACAGCGACGACGAAGGCCGCAACAACCACGAGGAAGAGTTTTTGCAACGACAGATTGCCAAAAATCGCCTGAACATCAAGACGTCTTACCATAAGATCATTACCAATACGCAAGGAAAAACATTGGTTGATAACTTCAGCAATATGATGGGCAATCAGCTCAACGCCATTGTTTTCAACTTCGTAGACATGCTTTCTCACGCCCGTACCGACATGGCGATGATCCGCGAACTGGCTCCCGATGAGTCGGCTTACCGTTCCATTACTCGTTCGTGGCTGGAGCATTCGCCCCTGATGGATTTCCTGAAGAAGGTAGCGGAGAAAAAAGGCCGCCTCATCATCACCACCGACCACGGCACCATCTGGGTGAAAAAGCCTTTCAAAATCATTGGCGACAAGTCGACGAATACCAACCTGCGCTACAAACAAGGCAAGAACCTGGGCTTCGATCAGAGCGACGATGTATTAGTCGTCCGCAAGCCCGAGCGTTACTTCTTGCCGAAACTAAACGTATCGACCGCCTACGTATTTACCACGTCGGATGCCTTCTTTGCCTACCCCAACAACTATAATTACTACGTCAACTATTATAAAGACACGTTCCAACACGGCGGCGTATCGTTGGAGGAAATGATCATTCCATTTATTTATTTGACAGCGAAGTAAGGAATTGATATTGCTTTTTACAGCAGAAACCACCGCCAAGATAGATTTGTCTTGGCGGTGGTTTTTTTATGCTATCACTATCTATCAGAAGCGTATGATATGGTATTCTAAGAAAGCATCAATGCTATAGTAGATTCTATGGTAGGTTATGCCGGTTTGTCCTTCTTAGGGGCGACCGAATCCGTTACAATAAAACCAAATTCGCCTAATTTAGCCGGGTTCTGACTATTGACTCCCATCAACAGATCGCGGGAAGCTTTAACCGCGCCATTGATCGGCTTGAGTAGCAAATCTCGTTGCTCGTACACATTTTTCAACTCTTTCTCCAAGTCTTTGGCCTGCTTTTCCAGCAATAGCGCTGGAGCCACCGTCTCACCCAAGGTAGTCCAGTTGGGCGTATTCATCACTAGCAGCGGAGAGGTGCCAGCCAAGGTAAGATGACGGTTGTAAATAGATTGCGCCAGTTCCAACAATTCTTTGGGGTTGGCAGGAATTTCAATGCGGGGCTTTTTAGCCATGACTGATGCGTGTTTAGGGTGATGTCCTTCCAATCTGACTAATAAATTCTATAAAACCAAATCTTTCCCTAAAGAAATATTTTACTGAAAACCACCACAAACTTCTAAATAGGTAAGGAAGAAATTAGCTTTACCAAAATGAAGCACCAGAATGCCAAAATGGAATACAAGAATGCCAAAACGGAACACCAGAATGCCAAAACAGAGCACCAGAATACCAAAATGAAGCACCGCACTGCCAAAACGGAACAGCAGAATGCCAAAATGGAATACCATTTCGGCGAAATGAAGCTGCATTTTGCCAAAATGAAACACCAGACTGTAGAAACGTACTTTCAAGGCGCACCTGTGTGGATTAATATGCTGAAGTGAGTGTTGCAACAGGCTGAAATCAGAATATAATTTGGAATTGGCGTATTTGTGTAGTTGATTAGATCTTGTTGTTGGCCTTGCCGTGGCTGTCGACGGGACAGAGATTCCCTTTATCCCCGTGGCTGGTGTCCTCACCAATGCTATCAACTTAAGGAACATGCCCACTTCTTTAGTCCAGGCGATTGTCATCCTGAGCGGAGCGAAGGAACCGGGCGTCGGCCGCTTATTATGGGGTTACCACTAAACAAATAACAAGATCCTTCGCTCCGCTCAGGATGACAACAGGAAGGAGGAATGCACCTGTTTATCCTTAAGTTGATAGCAATGGTGTCCCCACCAGCTTGGATAGTGGACTGGTGGGGACACCAGCCACGGGGATAACACCATTTCGACGAAATGAAGCTGCATTTCCCTTTTCAGCAGGGTCTCCGCAGGGCTACGATTAGGACACATTTATATAAGCGACCTGACAGCTCCATAGGAGCATCCTGTTTGTAGAAGATCGGCTCAAAAACCGGCCCTGGCTCCATAGGAGCCTCCTCAATTTAACCGAAATAGCATCTAGGAGGCTCCTATGGAGCCAAACATTACCCTTACTTCGGTGCTATAAACAGGCGGCTCCACGGGAGCCTGGATTTGTGTCCTAATCGTAGCCCTGCGGAGACCCTGCTAGGAAATAAATTCAGTCCTGTCTTTTTGCTTAAGATATTTACAGGCAACTTGCTACTTTGGGGCGGGGATATGTGATGGGTGAACACATATAACTCTCGCTGGCACATAACACGTTTGAATTATATGAAATTGAAATGCAACTTCCTTCTCCCCGTGGCTGGTGTCCCCACCAGTCCACCAGTTTTTATACCGAGGGATGAAATAATTGCTTTCTCAAGAAAGATAGTGGACTGGTGGGGACACCAGCCACGGGATAAAATGCATCGTCTATTTGCACCCGACTACTTAATTAGAAACACACAGTCCCTCATAAATCCATAAACAAGACAATGAAAAATGTATTTACCAAAAGCGAAATCACAGAACTGACCAATCGTATCAATAAACTAACCCCAGCCACGAAGCCCAATTGGGGAAAAATGGCCGTTGGACAGATGCTGGCTCATTGTAACGTTAGCTACGAAATGGTCTATGAAAACAAGCATCCTAAACCGAACGTGTTTACAAAACTCATTCTTAAACTGTTTGTAAAGAACATCGTGGTTAGCGAAAAGCCTTATAAGAAAAATAGCCAGACCGCACCTCAGTTTATTATAAAAGATGACAAGGACTTTGATAAGGAGAAAAAACGACTGATAGACTATATCAACAAAACCCAACAATTGGGCGAAGCACATTTCGATGGAAAAGAGTCTCATTCATTTGGACCTTTGACTAAAACCGAATGGAACAACATGTTTTACAAGCACCTCGACCATCATTTAACTCAGTTTGGGGTGTAATCCGCACCGGCAGACCGGCGATGCGGTCTCTACATATCATGAACGAAGAACAAAAATCCTTTACTCACTTGGATGCGAAGGGCAATCCGACGATGGTAGATGTGGGAGACAAGGCGGTGACTAAACGAACCGCTACCGCCCGGAGTATAGTCGTACTGGGCGAAGAAATACTTCAACACCTGGAAAAGCAAGAGATTCACACCAAGAAAGGGCCGGTGTTCCAGACTGCTATCCTGGCGGGAATTATGGGCGCTAAGAAAACGGCAGACCTCATTCCGTTGTGCCATCCGCTTGGTTTGGACAACTGCAAAGTAGATATTTACGTCAACGAAGCCCGCGAAGTGGTCATTGACTGCACCGCCAGTCTGACGGCCAAGACCGGGGTGGAAATGGAAGCGCTGACGGGAGCTACCATAGCGGCACTGACCATTTATGATATGTGCAAAGCATTCTCGCACAACATTGTCATTAAAGAAACCCGATTATTAGAAAAAACTGGAGGCAAACATGACTACAAAGCCTAAACACACTTCCCTGGCTCGCCCCGATCTGGGCAAGTACGGTCGCAACGAATGGAGTATTCTCGGTACTCCCTGCGGTGAAATAAAGAAGCTGGCCAATGAACTGATCCAACGCCTGCACCAACGCTGGCAGATCGCCTACATAGATGCCGACCACAAGGGCGAAGAAGGGCCAGACAACCCTTTTCTAGAAGCCGGAGCCACGTTGCATTACACTGATAAGATCTCCTACAAAAGATTCGACTACCTGACTGATTTGAATGAACACCAGATCAAATCCTTTTTCCAGTCAATGGATCTGGTGTTGTTGAATGGCAATCATTTTGAATCCAAAGCCCAAATTGTGGTAATTGATCCCGCTAAATCGCTGGAGAAAAAGCTCGATAAACTCACGAATGTTCAGTTAGTCTTGCTGAAGGAATCAGATACCTTGAGACCAGCGTTTCTGACTGAAATATTGGCTGGCAAAACCGTGCTGCCATTCCAGGCCACAGATGCCATTGCCGACTATCTCGAAAAGCAGCTCCTGGGGCAAAGACCAGTCTTGAATGGCCTCGTGCTGGCGGGAGGATTGAGTACGCGGATGCAACGCGACAAAGGCCTGTTGAACTACCATGGAAAGCCCCAGCGGGAAGTGGCTTATGAACTGCTGTCAGAATTTTGTTCAGAGGTATATGTTTCCTGTCGGAAAGATCAGGTGGCTGAGTTGGAAGGGAAGTTTAACTGTATTCCCGATACTTTTCTGGGTTTAGGCCCCAAAGGCGGCATTCTATCGGCTTTCCGGCACAACCCCAATGCCGCGTGGCTGGTGCTGGCCTGCGATTTGCCCTTCCTCAATACAGAAACGCTGAACTATCTGGTAGAAAACCGGCATTCGACCAAAGCAGCCACCGCTTTTTTAGACAGTGAAAACAAATTCCCCGAACCCTTGATTACGATTTACGAGCCCAAATGCTATCCTATCCTGTTACAAATGCTGGGAATGGGCTACGCTTGTCCACGTAAAACGCTGATCAATGCCGACGTTGCCTTGCTTCAGGCTCCTGACTTCCATGCCTTAACCAATATAAACGCGCCACAAGAATACGAAGAGGCAATAAAACAGTTACAGCATAACACAACGCCCCCGTCGTAGAGCCCGCACCGACGGATCGGCGATGCGGGCTCTACAGTTAATCAGCCAGCTTTTTCATGGAGAAGGTGAAGGTGCTTCCTTTGCCGGGCAAGCTGGTAGCCCACAGTTTGCCGTTGTTGCGTTCAACAAACTCCTTACACAAGAGCAGACCCAAGCCCGTCCCTTTTTCGCCGGAGGTGCCTTCGGAGGTGTACTTCGATTCGATCTGGAAGATTTTATTCAACACCTCTTCATCCATCCCTACGCCATCATCTGACACCGAAACCTTCACTGTCTCGTTATCGAAAATGGCCGAAATGGTGATGGTTCCGGCAGGTTTAGTAAACTTCAGCGCATTCGAAATTAAATTTCTTAATACAAACCGGATATGATTTTCATCCGCAAATATGCCGAGGCCAGGCTGAATCTCCGTTTGAAGGGCAATTTGTTTTTTGTCAGCCGATTCTTTAAACAGCGCGCTTTTTTCAACAATTATTTTACTCAAGCTAATTGCTTTAGGCTGGTGCTTCAGCGTATTCATCTGCGCCATAGCCCAAGTGAGTAAGTTGTCGGTAAGCCGGGTCGTATTTTCTACCGATTGACTTAAATTCTTCGCAATCTTCTGCGTTTCTTCCGCGCTCAGCATTCCAGCATGGTTGGCCAAAAGGTCGAAGAAACCGGTCATGGAGTTGAGTGGGCCTTTCAGGTCGTGCGCCACAATAGAGAAAAATTTATCTTTGGTCGCATTCAGCACTTCCAACTCTTCTTTTTGCTTACTAATTTCCTGCGTCCGTTCAGCTACCTTTTTCTCCAATTCTTCGGTAATCGCATCTTTTATTCGGTCATTCTCCTGCAAAGCCAGGATCACCTCCAACTGAGCTTTTTCCCGTTCCCTCTTCATACTATTGATACTATCGCCCAAGCCGAGCGAAAGCAAGATGACCTCCATAGCCGAACCAAACTGCATACAATAGTTGGTGAAAAAATTATTGGGCAATAGAGCTGCATTTTTGGAAATATAGATAATGAGTGACAGTAGCAGTGCCGTCCAGGCAATCATATAAAATCGTGCAGGGCGATACCCTTTCCGCAGCATGAACAGGCCTACACTAAACAAAGTAAATGCGCAAGCCAGTGACAACATCGCTGCTATCCGGGTAGGAAATTCAACCAGTTCAGTTAAAGTAACGACGGATATGACCAAACCCAACGCACCCAAGCCTATCATCAGCGGATAAAGCCGCGGAAGCATCTGCCGGATGTTGAGTAGAGAAATGGAAAAACACATACCAAAAAAGATGGTAAATCCCAGAAAAAAGACGTTACTCAAATCGGCAAACCAAGGAAGGGTAGGCCACAGAAATTGGTAAGCATAGCCAGAAATACTGAGCTGAACCAACATAAAGCAACTGATATACAACACGTAATACAAATAAGTGATGTGCCGTATCGAGAAGTAAAGAAACAGGTTATACAAAATCATTACCAGCAGTATGCCAAAATAACACCCCCAAGCCATATCTTCCTGATGCTTTTCTTGGAAAAAGTGTAGACTTTTCCAGAGGTACATGGGAAATTGTTTGCTGCTATGCCCAGAAAAGTGCAGGTAAATGGTATGCACTTGCGCCGTATCAAGCGCTAAGCCTACTACAAATGTTGGGTACTGTATTTCCCGTTGATGGAAAGGAAGCAGGTCGCCTGCCTTTTTTATTTGGTAAGTGCCGTCTTGATGAAAGAAGTAGAGCTCCACTTGGTCAATTAATGGATATCCTATTTCCAGCAGCCATTGGCTTTCGGGATCGTTAGCTCGGTTTTTCACTTTCAAACGAAACCAGTAATCAGCGCGCGAATAGCCAAAATTAGGAATGTCCTGCTTGCTTCGCTGAAATAATGAATCGTATCGCAAAGACGCCACCTCGGCCAAGGTAAGCCGATGGGAAGGATCTTCCAGCATTTCAACATACCGACCTATCGCATACATTCCTTGCGCATCGTTCAACTCCAATACTGGGGCATTGGCAGCAACCAGGCGACGCTCGGTTGGCTCAATGGCACGGGCTTCAACCTTACCAATAACCGTCATTACGCCCACTATCGCTAGAATCCAGGCTAACATTGGTTGTAAGCGGAAACTATCTATGCGAAAATATTCCGACGTATCGGAGCTCTGTATAGTATAGGCAGAAGTAGGGCGCAGGAGAGAAATATTATTTAATTGAAAACCAATAAGTACGTTTCTTGTTGATAAGTCTGTACCAACATTTGCGGCACAAGTTATATATAAAGTTGGAAACAGCCTTACCTGGCAGCAATTTGGTTAGATATCGGTTAGGCAGATTCAAATACTAAAGAAAAATAAATTTTGTTATTCCTTCATACTCTGACAATTAACAATTGCTTAAAAACCTTTGGCTGCTTCTTCAGAGTTTTTTGCGTAGATTTGCCACCGCGTTTGCCGCATATTCATAAAATACCCCATGGAAAGCATCAGAAACATTGCTATTATTGCCCACGTTGACCACGGAAAAACGACACTGGTTGACAAAATTATCCACGCCTCCAAAATTTTCCGCGAGAACCAGGACTTTGGAGATTTGCTCCTGGACAATAATGATTTAGAGCGTGAACGAGGCATCACGATTGTCTCTAAAAACGTATCGGTTCGCTATAAAGATGTTAAAATCAACATTATTGATACCCCTGGTCACGCCGATTTTGGCGGTGAAGTAGAGCGGGTACTTAAAATGGCTGACGGCGTACTACTATTGGTTGATGCTTTTGAAGGCCCAATGCCCCAAACTCGTTTTGTGTTAGGCAAGGCAATTCACTTAGGCCTTAAACCAATTTTGGTAATCAATAAGGTAGACAAAGAAAATTGCCGCCCTGACGAAGTTCACGAAGCGGTTTTCGACTTGATGTTTAACCTCGAAGCAACAGAAGACCAACTTGATTTCGTAACCATTTACGGATCTTCTAAACAAGGCTGGATGAGCACCGACTGGCGCAATCCTACTGACAACATTATTGCCTTGCTAGATGCGATTGTTGCAAATATCCCTCCTGCACCTAGCTACGAAGGTACACCACAACTACAAATTACTTCTTTAGATTACTCTTCTTTCGTTGGTAGAATTGCCATCGGACGGGTATTCCGCGGTACTTTGCGCGAAAATATTCCCTTCTCCTTGTGTAAAGCTGATGGTACAATAAAGAAAGTACGTATCAAGGAATTACAAGTATTCGAAGGTCTGGGCAGAGTAAAAGTGTCAGAAGTAAAAGCGGGAGAAATTTGCGCTATTACTGGACTGGAAGATTTTGAAATTGGCGACACTTTGGCCGATGCTGACAAGCCAGAGCCATTGCCACGTATTTCTATCGACGAGCCTACCATGAATATGATGTTTACCATCAACAACTCACCGTTCTACGGTCGTGATGGTAAATATGTAACTTCAAGGCACTTACGTGATCGTTTGTTCAAAGAAATTGAGAAAAACCTGGCCTTGAAAGTGGAAACCACTGAAAGTGAAGACCGCTTTATGGTTTTCGGTCGGGGTATTCTTCACTTGTCTATCCTGATCGAAACGATGCGTCGGGAAGGATACGAATTACAAGTTGGCCAGCCACAAGTAATTTACAAGGAAATTGACGGCGTGCGTTGCGAGCCTATTGAAACGATGGTAGTGGATGTACCAGAAACTTCAGCAGGAAAAGTAATTGAGCAAGTTACCCAACGCAAAGGTGAGCTATTGATTATGGAGCCTAAAGGCGACTTACAACACCTAGAATTCAACATCCCTTCTCGTGGCCTGATTGGCTTGAGAAACAATATATTGACGGCAACTGCTGGAGAAGCAGTAATGAACCACCGCTTCAAGGATTACGAACCGTACAAAGGCCCGATTCAAGGTCGTATCAGTGGTTCTATCATCTCGATCGATATGGGCGAAGGAACTGCTTACGCCATTGATAAATTACAAGACCGCGGTACCTTCTTTGTCGATCCAGGCGAAGAAGTATACATGGGCCAAGTAATTGGGGAACATACCCGCGAAAACGACATCGTTGTAAACATTCTTAAAGGAAAGAAACTGACCAACATGCGTGCTTCAGGTACGGATGAAAACGTTAAAATTGCTCCTAAGAAGCAGTTCTCGCTGGAAGAATGCATGGAATACATTCAAAAAGACGAGTACGTAGAAATTACGCCCAAAGCGATTCGGATGCGTAAAATTTACCTAGACGAAAATGAACGTAAACGTTTCTCGAACAAAGAATAATTGAATGATTTGCTCAAATAAAAAAGCCCGCCCCTTCTTACGATTGGGCGGGCTTTTTTATTTGAATATGATACAGATATACGCTTATTTAGAGCCTAAAAATAATTTAATAAAACTTTTGCCAGTAGATAGCTTGTATAGACACACTTACGAATCTGGAGATAATCCTTCTATTAAATTAGCTTTAAATTCCCCCCTTCAACGAAACCAATCCCCCCAGCATGCGTATAGGTCAGCAGTTTATTATTCATCCTTAATTCGCTACATCATGAAATTAGAGAACCTAAGAGACCTATTCGAAGAATCTATTCAGGATCTATACAGTGCTGAAACACAGATTATTGAGTCTTTGCCTTTGTTGATCGAAAGAGCAACAGATGCCAAGTTGAAGCAAGCACTTCAAATGCACCTGGAGCAAACAGAAGAACAAAGAGATCGTCTCGAAGAAATCTGCGATCAGTTAGATATCGATCCAGATGACAAATTTTGTAAAGCTACTGAAGGGCTTATCAAAGAAGCCAAAGAACTGTTGAGCGAAGACATTACTGCCGAAGTGCTGGATGCCGCTATCATTGGAGCAGCTCAAAAAATAGAACATTACGAAATAGCTAGTTATGGCACTGCTCGTGTATATGCTATGCATTTGGGCGAAACAGAAATCCAGTCGTTACTGGAAACCACCTTGGAAGAAGAAAAAGAAGCAGATGTTAAATTGACCAAAATTGCGGAAGGCTGGGTCAACGAAAGAGCAGAAGGAGGAGCTTAATTGCTCATTTATTCATAAAAGAAGCCCCCTGAATCAGTAGTTCAGGGGGCTTCTGTGTTTAAAGGACATATGTTGCTTAATGACCAATTGTATGTAGCTTGAAATTCTGTGATTTACACCAACCAACAGCGTCTAATTTTTACCCCATAAAAGGTTTGATCGTTACTTTCAGCCATAATTGAAAAGGACAATAGTCTGGCGTTTATCGAAGGTTTACCTTTTATCTCTTTTTGAGCCAAAGGCGTATTCGGCACTATTGCTAATGCTGGCGAATACGTCATGTTAACCATGTGTATATATTGCCTAATTACAGGATCGCTAGCAACAGGGTAAATTTTACTATTCATGGAAGAGCCATCAGCTGCCCGAAGCAAGGAAGCACTTAGCAGTAGTAAAACAAAGGTGAGGTGCTTTTTCATAAGTTCGCTGGCTAAAGTTGTTTAACAGACGAAAGATAGAAAATTCTCAAAGTCTAAGTGTAAACTATTAGACAAGTACCCTGATTCAATCGGTAAATGAACAGCTTTTAGCGATGAAAAGCTTCATCCTTTGAAATAAATTAGACTATAATTAAGAAGGTAGACTACCATCCTTACTTTCAATACATCTATCAGGCATCAGCACTAATGCCTGATAGATGTATTGAATTCTACTTATACCAGTCCTAACTCTTTGATGATGGAATCTACCTTGGCTTCCAGTTGAGCCTGAATTTTGTCAAAATCTTCTTTCGCGCACAGGGGTTCACACACGCTGAAGTAGAACTTTATTTTGGGCTCTGTTCCAGAAGGTCGGGCCGATATTTTCGTACCATCGCTGGTGATGAACTGTAGCACGTTAGATTTTTCGATACCCGTTTGGTGCGGCATAGGCTGGTGCAGGCCAGTCTGCGGATCTATTTCCACAAGGGTATTATAATCTTTCAGCATTAATACCTGCGCTCCATGCAAGCTCTTAGGCGGGTTGCTACGCAAGTCAGCCATCATTTGCTGAATCTCCTCTGCCCCAGATTTCCCTTTTTTGGTAAGCGTAATAAGCTTCTCATAGTAAAAATCAAAATCCAGGTACATCTGCGTGAGCATATCGAAGAAGGTAATGCCCTGATCTTTGGCTACAGCCGCGACCTCTGCAATAAAGGCACAGGAAGCTACCGCATCTTTGTCGCGCGCAAAGTCACCAATCAGGAAACCATAGCTTTCTTCACCGCCACAAATGAAGGTGCGTGTATCTTCTAGCTCGCGCATCACCGCTCCGATATACTTAAAGCCAGTAAGCACATTGAAACAATCTACGTGGTTTTTGAGGGCAATCTTATCGATTAAGTCAGTGGTTACAATCGTTTTAACTATGTATTGCTTCCCATTGAGCTTTCCGGCTTTTTTCCATGCAGACAGCAGATAATAGACCAGAATACTAGCAGTTTGGTTACCATTGAGCAACTGAAATTCTCCTTTGGCATTTTTCACCGCAATACCTACCCGGTCAGCATCAGGATCGGTAGCCAGTACCAAGTCGGCATCTATCTGCTTCGCTTTTTCTACCGCCATATGCAAAGCATCTTTTTCTTCCGGATTCGGATAGACCACTGTAGGAAAATTACCGTCAGGCGTTGCTTGCTCAGCCACCACGTGTACATTACGAAAACCCAACTGCTCCAAAGCCTTTGGTACTAGGGTAATGCCAGTGCCGTGGATGGGCGTAAAGACAATCTTGAGGTCTTTCTGCCGGGCAATGACGTCGCGAGAGAGGGAAAGCGACAGAACTTTGTCCAGATAGACCTGATCGATGTCTTCGCCTATGAGCGTAATGTGTTCTTCTTTACGCCCAAACTTTACTTCATCGATAGAGCGAATCGCTTCTACTTCTTTGATAGTATTTTTGTCGTGTGGTGCAATCATTTGTGCGCCATCGCTCCAGTAAGCCTTGTAGCCATTGTATTCTTTGGGGTTATGAGAAGCCGTAATGACTACTCCACTGTGACAACCCAAGTGACGAATAGCAAATGAAAGCTCTGGCGTAGGGCGCAACTCTTTGAAGAAATATACTTTTACGTCGTTGGCCGAAAATACGTCAGCAGTAATGCTAGCAAACTCCGTGCTTCGGTTACGGCTATCATAGGCAATGGCAACCTTGAGCTGTTCGCCCGGATATGTTTTTTTCAGATAGTTGCACAAGCCCTGCGTTGCTGTACCAACCGTATATTTATTCATGCGGTTAGAACCTACGCCCATTACGCCTCGCAGACCACCAGTACCAAATTCCAGGTCGCGATAGAAGGCATCGGTCAATTCGGCCTCTTTATTTTCAGCAATCAGGCGTTGAATAATTTGCTTACTTTCTTCGTCATAATTACCGTTGAGCCAAGTGTCAATCTTTTGTTGGATGGTGTTGTCTACAGAAACCATTGGGTGAAAAGTTAAAAGTTTATGAGTGGATAGAAAATACAACCTCCCAAATTTAGGGCATTAAATAAAACTATCTGGCATTCGGTCATTTTTACCCGGAATCCTATCGTGACACACATAGCACGACCACTGATCCAGGCAAAATAAGGCTGAATAATTTCAGGAAAACAGTAAGCAAAATAGCCGATATATTCTACATTGAATGGGAAATATGTATCTTTCGCACAACGTCTTTTGCTAAATCAGATTTGCTCGTGGCTATATAAATGTATTATCTGTGGCAATATTAAAATAGTGGGTTCTAAGTAAATTAGCTAAATTAATTTTATGAAGAAAGTGTTGGTTATTCAAAGATCCTTACCCCATTACAGAGTACTTGTTTACAATGAATTAAGAAAAAAACTTGCCAACAACGGAATAGAATTGACCCTGGTATATGGGAAATTAAAAAATGAAAATGCGTCCAAGAAGGATGAAGTAGATATTGAATGGGCTACTTATCTTGAAAGCAAAGTATTTACAATCAAGAACATAGAATTATACTGGCAGCCTTGCTTATCTTTCATCAAGGGCAAGGATATGGTCATCGTCGAGCAAGCCAACAAGAACTTAATCAACTATATTTTACTCTTAACCAGGCTAGTATACAAACAAAAACTTGCCTATTGGGGACATGGGCGAAACATGCAGATATCTAAAAATGCATTTTTCAACCGGTTTAAGAGTTATTTTATCACGATCTGTGACTGGTGGTTTGCCTATACGCAGGGGGTGAAAGAATACCTGATTGCACAATCTTTTCCGGCTGAAAAGATAACGGCAGTACAAAATTCCATTGATACCCGTTCCTTATCTACTCACTACGATTCCTTGACCAACGAGTCCGTACAAAACTTACGAACTGAGCTGGGGATTGCCTCCGCGCATGTCGCTATTTATTGCGGTGGGATTTATAAGGAAAAGAGAATGGAGTTTTTGGTTGAATCCTGTGATAAAATTAAAGAAGAAATTAAAGACTTTCACATCCTCATCATTGGGTCGGGACCAGATGCAACTATTATTTCTGAAGCGGCTAGCAGTCGGGACTGGATTCATTATTTAGGGCCAAAATTTGAGCTGGACAGAGTAAAATACTTTAAGCTTGCCTCGCTTTTTATGATGCCCGGATTAGTAGGACTCGCTATTCTTGATTCTTTCGCCTTGAGAACACCGATGATCACTACTGATTATCCGTATCATAGCCCAGAAATAGAATATTTAAACAATGGTGTGAATGGCCTCATTACTGAAAACACCTTAGAAAGTTACGTAACCGCGGTCGTAGATTTTTTCCAGCATCCTGCAAAAAGGGAAAAATTAGCTGAAGGCTGTCAGCAATCCTCCGTACAATATACAGTGGAGCAAATGGTTACGAATCTGGCTGATGGAATAATCAAATGCTTGAATCAATAGCCGAAGAGGAGTAAGCCATGAGTAGTGAATAATGAGTCCAGCGTGGAACGCAATGAATAATTACGTATCTAACTAAAAATCAATAATTTATTATTCACCAAAGTGATGTTTGTTTATCACTGACTGCTTAAATGAGTTGAAAGACTGGCATTATAAACGATAAAGCGTTTTATATAATCGATAAAGAGTTTAGCTTTCAGAAACCATAACTGAAGACAAAGTAGATTTTTTTGCCTCAATCAGTTCGTTATAGATATCCATTAATATCTCATAATTCACGTGAGGATGGTACTTGCGTTCGTATGAAAGCCGAGCATTGCCTAACATAATATTCATTTCTTTTTCATTTTGAGAAAGCCAATCTACTTGTTTCTTTAAGTCTTCAGCATTGCCAGATTCGAAAAGCAGGCCATTCGTTTGATGTTGGACAATTTCGCCAATGGCGCCAATATTAGCTGCCAATACAATAGAACCAACTGAATAAGCCTCCAGAATAGTCATGGGGCAGCCCTCAAAACAGGCAGACGGAAAAACAAGCGCCCGGCACCTTCTCATCTGGTCAATGATAAATGCCTTGTCCTGAAAGCCTAGATATTCAATATTAGGGTATTTTGAGGCGTACTCTTCTACTAATTCTCGCATAGGCCCATCTCCAATAACCTTTAATTTGAAGCCTCCTAATTTAGCGGCTTCAAACAAGGTAGGAATACCTTTTTCGTGTGAAAGTCTGCCAACAAATAAGAAATACATTTCTCTCTCGACAAAGTCCAACCCCAAGTCTTCAACAAAATTAGCTTTAACACTTAGCTGATCAGCAGTTACTTGCAGGGAGGAATTCAAGAATTTTTTCTTAGCAAATTCGGACAATACAATATATCTATCTACTTTATTCCTCCATGTTCCAATCAGTTTATGGACACCCGTAACTAATGAAACGGCAGCCGTTTCAAGAATTGAGTTACGATAAACGCCATTTAAAATCGCATGCATCGGAAAAATTTTATGTACACTTTTTTCATAGATACGGTGATCAAAGTATAATATGGCACTAGGACAAAGCAAGCGAAAATTGTGTAGTGTCATTACTACAGGAATATTAAGTTTGCTGGCAACGAAAAATACGGAGGGAGAAAGTAAAGGGAAAAAATTATGTATATGCAGAATGTCAGGTTTGAAATAATTGATTTTATCTTCAATCAGCGTAGCGCTTTGCCAATTATAAATACTTTTAATGCCAATGATTAGCCTATCTTTTAATGAACGAATTTCTTTGTTGTCGAAAATGACTGTTTCAACCTCATGACCCTCTTGTGCTAATAATTCACTTTCAGCCCGAAAAACCACATCTTCTCCTCCCTTTAGCTGATAAGTATTATGAATAATCAATATTTTCATTTAAATAAATTCTATTTACTAACTATAAAAGTTTGCTTGAATTATAGTCCCAATTATAACATAAAAAAATCAATAATCAAATACAATCTCTTTAAAGGCATTGTAAGATAAAACCACTTATTATCAAATACTTACCAACAAAATGCTCTAAATCATGCAATTATTATTTGAAGCAAAATGGCTGTTTTGAGCAATATAGACGGAGGAATAATTTTATTATATTGATGCTTTAAGAAATACCAGATAGGCGTATTTTGTAGCGCATAAAATCAAAAAAAAGCTCCATCAAAAGAAAAAGCTCCATTTACGAGGTGCATTACCAAATCACTCGGTAATGAAATATGTGCCGGAATTCTTTGGGTATAAAAAAGAAACGCCAGATGTAATGATACATCTGGCGTTTCTTTTTTATGCTTGACAAATCTATTTGGACAGTATCACTTTCAAGTGGCTAACTTGTGTGCCATTGATTAGTCGTAACAGGTAGAGACCACTGTGCAAAGCACTGCCTTCTACGACTACCTGATGCGACTCACCCGCTTGCACCTGCTGCGCAAACAATGACTGCACCCGTACGCCCTGCAGGTCATACAAATCCAGGCTAGCTTGGCCAGTGACAGGCGTAGTGAAGTTGACTGTTACTTCGCTGCTAAAAGGGTTAGGATACGCTTCTAGGCCAATCACTTCTTCTACCAAGGCTTCTCGGGCAGTAGTTGCTTGGAAAGGAACCAAATTAGCCCCCGGAATGACAAAGTAAGTGACAGAACCCGGCTGTAGCCAGCCTACCGCTAAGTTATCACCACCGGTAGCTTCTTTGTGCAAAGCTTCGATGTAATACTTCTGTCCCGCTTGTAAAGTAACCCAAGCCGACTGTTGAGTGGCATACTTGCTCCACTCCCGCGGATTGGTATACCCACCGCTAATAAAGGCCAGCTTTTGTTTGTCTACTGCGCTTTCGTTGGTAGACAACCACAACTCCACTTCATTGTCCCCAGCAATGGCAAAACGATACTGACCGGTGGCAGGCGCACAAAGGTAGCCGCGGTAACGAGCCGCGTATTTATCGGCCACATTTGTCGGTCCTTCAAAACTACTCACCAAGCTAGTGCTAGAGGGAACTGTATTGACTGGAATACTACTGATGGTATTGCCCAAGACATTGGCCCAGTATTCTCTCTGGATACTACCCGAGCCCGCACAAGCCGTTACGACCACCGGAACGAAGGGCGAAAGCACACTACCCGGTACAATTACAGGAGTGGCATTGGTTGCCGAAACCGGAGTCCTCCAACCAATAATGAGGTTGTCTCCCCCGTATTCTTCTTTATGAATCGCTTCCAGGTAGTAGCGTTGTCCCGCCACCAGATTGATCATTACCGACTTCTGGCTTGGGTATTTGATCCACTGGCTAGGTAAAGCATAGCCATTTTTAATGAAGGCGATAACTTGTTTGTTGGCTGGCTCAGCATCGGTGCTTAAAAAGAGCTGTGCATCATTATCCGCTACGATCCAGAAGGTGTAAGCACCGGTTTGAGGCGCACAAATATAGCCCCGCAGGCGTTGGCCATAGCGATCACCGAAGTTGGCGGGTGCTTGCAAACTGGTCAGTTGGCTACTCAGGTTCGGTTGGCTCAGGACGGGAATGTCCGTGATGTGGCTACCGCTGAGGTTAGTCCACACTTCCCGCAGAATCGTACCTGTAGCTTGACAAACAGACGCAGTACTGAGACTCACATTCACCCGACGGCGATCCAAGGTAAGCCCAGTGACCACTGTATTGGTGATTTTGCAGCCGTACGAACCCGCATCCGTTACAGTAAGGCTGGCATTGGTAGCTCCGTCAATATCCACTTCATCAAGTGTCCACTGGTAGCGGTTATTCGCTCCGCCCACCAAAGCTGACAACGCAAGCGACTGTCCAGCAGTGAGTGAATGATTGGCAGCCATACCAACACTGTCTTGAGGGGCATAATCGGTAGGATAGTTAAACTTGCTGATGTTGGATTCTAGCGATTCGAAGGTCAGCTGGTTGTTGTTTACATAGAACTGGTATAGATTAGAGCTAAACTGCGGAAGACTGGCAAAATGGTTAAAGTCCAAATAAAGATTTCCAGAAGCTGCAAAATTGCCCAAACTAGCCGGAATGCTACCACTCAATTGATTGTGAGACAAAGAGAGACTAGATAAATACGTCAAATTGCCTAAACTAGCCGGAACACTGCCAGTGAGTTGGTTATTGCTTA
>JAZKGK010000057.1:0-17627 GCA_040385915.1 Bacteroidota bacterium | reverse complement strand
GCCAAGGAACTGTGCGAAAAGGGTCTAAACACGCTGGTTCTGGAAAGAGGCCGGGACATTCGCCACATCAAAGACTACCCGACGGCCAATATGCACCCATGGGAGTTCACACACCGGGGACGGAATTCCCTGGCACATGCCCAGGCCAACCCACTGATTACCAAGGCGGCGGGCTATGGTGAAGACACGGCTCATTTTTTTATTAAGGATGAGGACCACCCCTACGTGCAGGAAAAGCCCTTCGACTGGATTCGGGGCTACCAGGTGGGTGGCAAATCGCTCATCTGGGGACGGGCGTGCCAGCGCTGGAGTGATTCTGAATTCAAGGCACCAGGCAAGTATGGCTATGGCATCGAATGGCCGATTGGCTACAAGGATATAGCTCCCTGGTATTCTCACGTGGAGAAGTTCATCGGTGTATGCGGCAATGCGGACGGGATTGAGGCCATGCCAGACGGAGAATTTCTGCCACCTTATCAGTTCAATTGCGTGGAGCAGCACATGCACGATACCATTAAAAAGCATTATCCAGACCGGCACGTGGTGCAGGGCCGCTGGGCACATTTGAGCGAACCCAAGGAAATTCATTTGCAACAAGGCCGTGGCCAATGCCAGTGCCGCACCCTTTGCATGCGAGGCTGCCCCTATGGCGGATACTTCAGTTCGGTGAGTTCTACGCTACCCTGGGCAGAAAAAACCGGTAACCTCACCATCCGTCCCTTTTCGGTCGTCCATTCTATTCTGTACGATGAAAAAACCGGCAAAGCATCTGGCCTGAAAGTGATTGACACCAATACCAAGGAAGAATTCATTTTCAAAGCACGCCTGATCTTCCTGAATGCTTCTTCCCTGAATACCAACCTGATCTTACTCAATTCCCAATCCAACCGCTTTCCGAATGGCCTGGGCAATGACAACGGCCTGCTAGGCAAATACATTGGCTTCCACAATTATCGGGGCTCGGCCAATGGCCGCGTCGATGGTTTTGAAGACAAGTACTACTATGGCCGCAATCCCACCGAATGCATCCTGGCCAATTACCGTAACCTGTACAAGCACGACATGGATTTCTACGGCGGCTACACCGTATTTACCGGTGGCTACCGGCAACGGAACCAAGCTTTTCCCGCTGATGCGCCGCACATGGGAGCCGACTTCAAGAATGCCCTTACCAAGCCCGGCGAATGGCATATTTACATGTATATGCAGGGAGAAACCATGCCCAAAAAGTCGAACCAAGTCTACCTGAGCAAGGACAAAAAGGACCAGTGGGGCATTCCTTTGCTAGTGACCGAGGTGGGATACGATGACAATGATGAAAAAATGGTAGCAGATTTTTTGAAAGAAAGCCAGCAAATGCTGGAAAAAGTCGGTTGTAAAGACATTTCTACCTATGACAACCACCAAGCGCCTGGTCTGGACATTCACGAAATGGGCGGCGTACGGATGGGGAAAGATCCCAATACTTCGCTACTGAATGAGCATAATCAACTGCACTCCTGCAAAAACGTATTCGTCACTGATGGCGCTTGTATGGCCAGCACCGGCAACCAAAGCCCTTCCATTCTGTACATGGCACTGACCGCCCGCGCCGTCGACTACGCAACCGCGCAATTTAAAAACGGAAGCCTGTAACCTCCTCCTAAGTAGCTAATCTTGTAGGGAAAAATGTCAGAAGGGGCGATTAACCCTGGCCTGTCCCCCGACAGGACAGTTACCGTGCGAAATTCCGTCCTGTCGGGAGCCAGGCCGGGGATGGGAACACAACTTGATGCCGTTTATTTATATTGAACTACTTATTCTCATGAAACAAAAAGTAAAAGTTGGTCTGATCGGATCACAGTTCATTTCCAGCATTCATGCCGATGCCCTCAAACGAGTACCAGAAGCCGAAATCATTGCGGTAATGTCGCCAACGGAAAGCCATGTCCGGGCGTTTGCCCAAAAATTTGATATTCCCCATTACTTCACCGACCTGGATCAAATGCTGGCGCTGGATGGCCTGGATATGATTGTGATCGGTGCCCCCAACCATCTGCATTGCGCTATCACTCTGAAAGCGGCGGCGGCTGGTAAACACATTGTGGTAGAAAAACCGCTATGCCTGAATTTGGCGGAGGCCGACCGGATGATTGAGGCA
Source organism: Bacteroidota bacterium (assembly GCA_040385915.1). Taxonomy (GTDB): domain Bacteria; phylum Bacteroidota; class Bacteroidia; order Cytophagales; family ES-bin-26; genus ES-bin-26. The sequence continues at coordinate 15,487 of JAZKGK010000057.1, read as the reverse complement.
TGCAAGCAGGCGAAGGTAAAATTGATGTACGCCGAAGAGCTGTGCTTTGCCCCCAAATACGTTCGACTAAAAAACTTGCTGGACGAAGGGGCGCTGGGCAAACCAGTCTTGCTGAAGCAGTCGGAAAAGCACGACGGCCCGCACGCCGACCATTTCTGGGATGTAGAACGCTCGGGCGGCGGTGTGACGATGGACATGGGCTGCCACGCCATTCAGTTTTTCCGCTGGCTCAATAACAACAACCCGATCAAGTCGGTGTATGCGCAGATGAGTACCAGCGTGCATGCGGAAAAAACCAAAGGCGATGACAATGCCATTCTCATTTTTGAGTTTGAAAACGGCGTGGTGGCCATGGCGGAAGAAAGCTGGACCAAACTGGGCGGCATGGACGATAGGGCAGAAATCCACGGGTCGGAAGGGGTGGCCTACGCGGATATCCTACAGGGCAATTCCATCTTGACGTACAGCACGCGGGGCATTGGTTATGCAGTAGAAAAAGCCGGTAATACCGTAGGCTGGAGCTTCTCGATGTACGAAGAAAGCTGGAATTATGGCTTTCCGCAAGAGTTTGAACATTTTGTCGATTGTGTTCAGCATGACAAACAACCCCTGGTGACCGGCGAAGATGGAAGAGCCGTGTTGGAAGTGCTATTCGCAGCCTATGAGTCGGCTGGCCAGGGCAAAAAAGTATACCTCCCCTTCCATACGGATGCGGACAAGCCTTATCAACTGTGGAAGAAATAGGGATTCGTTACGCGTAATCAGTTCAAAAACAATACTATGAACATCATTCATTGCAAGGGATACGAGGAAATGAGTGACCTGGCAGCAACATTTGTCAGCCAGGAAGTTGCTACCAAGAAAGACCTGTTGCTTTGTGCTGCTACAGGACATTCTCCCCAAGGGCTGTATAGCCGTCTGGTCGATCAGGCCAGCCGAACTCAGGGCTTTTTTGATCAGCTCCGCGTCATTCAATTAGACGAATGGGGCGGCCTTCCCAAAAATCATCCGGCCACTTGTGCGAGTTATCTGCAACAATGGCTTTTGGAACCGCTGGCCATTTCACCTCAACGCACTATTTCCTTTCAGTCAGCCCCAGCCGACCCCGCCCAGGAATGCGCCCGTATGCAGTCGGTCTTAGCTAAAAACGGCCCCATTGACCTCTGCATCCTGGGGCTGGGTGGCAATGGTCATATTGGCTTCAACGAACCGGCTCCCTTTCTGGAACCGCACTGCCACGTGGCGCATTTGTCCGAAACCACGCTTCATCATGCTATGGTGCAGGCATTGAACAACAAGCCTGCTTATGGATTGACCTTAGGCCTGAGCGACATTCTGCATGCAAAGAGAATCTTGCTTCTGATTACAGGAAGCAATAAAGAAAAAGTGACGGAAGCTTTTTTGTCCGGAAAAATCACGACTCAGTTGCCGGCTTCCCTGCTGTGGCTGCACCCCCACGTGGACTGTCTCATTGGGTAGTTGTGATTGACCTAAACCAGCCAAGGTCGGAAGCGTTTGAAACGCTTCCGACCTTTATTTATATACATTTTCAGGTCGCCTATTCGGCCACAATGCCTATGGGGCCTTCCATTCGGCTTTCCAGTCCCTGGCTATCGATTACTTTTAAGTAATAATAGTAGGTCTTGCCAGCAGTTATCCGACTATCTTCAAAAGCTTCGGTATCTGACGACAAGGCTACGAGCTTGGCAATGGCACTGCCTTTTTCGGCCCGGAATATTTCTACATTTTTCAAGACAATGCCCACGGGGTTCTGCCATCGCAGGTTCACTTTACCGCTCGAAAAAAACACCTGGATGTTGTCGGCCTGCGGAACGTCCTCGGCAATAACGGTGAATCTAGCCAAGGGTGAAATAGAACTTAGGTCCTTGCTATCCGATCCCACACTTCTGACGCCGTATACGTAGGTTTTACCAATCACCAAATTGCTGTCTACAAACTGATTCAGGGTGGGAGTAAATTTCCTTATCTCTTTGAAAGCACTGTTAATATCGTCTTCTCCAACCGTTTCCCGGCGGTAAAGCACATAGCCCGAAACAGTATTGACATGCTGAAGATTTTGCCAGATTACCCGTACTTGGTTATAGCCTTGTTTTACTATTTCCATCTTATTGGGCATAGGCAGCCGATTGAGTCCATACACCGTTGCGTTCCGGCGACTACTAAATGGCCCCAGCGCATACGAGGTATTCACATCGCGGATAGCATATTGGTACAGCTTGTTTTCCGTGCTAGCTGGCAAGGTATCGATCAGTCGGACGTGGACGGAGTCGGTTAGAATAATGCCTTTGATTTGCCGCAGGGGCTGGTTATAGCCTTCCGCCCGATAGAGGTAATATCCCCGCGTATCCGTTTCTGCCTTATCCCACTCCAGCGTGACCACGTTATTTTGTTGGACAAGGGTAAAATGATTGATTGGCGTGAGGTTGGGCGACGAAGCTTTGAGCATACCAGGAACGCGGGCGCTTTGGATGCTGGTCTCAAACATCCCATTCAATACGACGGAGTAATAATACGTTTCGATCGGTTTAACCTCAGAATCCAGGTATAAAGTATCGTTGGGTCGCAAGCTAGATACCCGACGGTAAGGCCCATCGTAATTACTGCTCCGGTATACTTCGATGGACACGACGTCGGCGTAATTGGCCAGCCTCCACGACAAACGGATAGCTTTTTCCTTCTCGTCGCTGCGCGTTTGAATGCGGTTGACCGAAGGGGAAATGGTATTCTTCTGTACATTGTACAGACTGACATGCCCAGCAGGCTTGCCCGAATTTCCAGCGGCATCGAACGGCTCCAGGTAATAGGAATAGGCTACTTTGGGGGAAGCTGTTTTGTCAGAAATAAGGAGCTTAGTGGAATCATTTTCTCCCGAAAAAAAGAGGTCAGGCTTGATGAGTTCGTAGCCGGTGCGCATATAATATCCGCGATACACGCGCACACCAGCCAGGTTAGGTGTTTTCGAGAAAGTGTACGCTAGCGTAATGCCAGCAGCCAGCGCTTTTTTCGACTTTAAGAAGAAGCCTACTTCTGGACCTTGGCCAGGGAAACGAACGCGATCAGCCGTTTTTTCGGAAAGGGTTTTGTCTTTGGATGCTTTGACAATCCGGTAAGAATATTCCGTGTCTTTTTGGGCCGTTGCATCGTAGAACGCCAGCCCCGCCCCTTGCAAAACTGGATAATTGGTCGAATAGTAGGAAAGGCTATCGGCCCGATTGTTTTTTACTTGCCGCCATACGTAGCGGAGTTCAAAGTCGGTCAGCTCCTTCGTTTCGGCAAATCCTTGCTTCCAGACTTCCAGCATGCGGGCTTTTATTTCTGCCGCCGAGCCTGGCTTGTTTAAGGTAGCTATGGCTTGCCAGTCGGAGGAGGCGGTTTTGCGAAAGATGCTATAGTGTAGGTTCTCAGCCAGTTCGTTGCCACAAAGCACCCAGATGCCCTGCGAGCCAGGCAATACTTGTTGGGCGTAAGCAGCTTGAACAAAGGTTGCCAGCAAAGCAGTCAGCAGAAAGAAGGAAAATATCTTTTTCATGGTAAATAAAATTCTTGATAGATTGGTCATTATCAGGCTAGGATGGTTTTCCATTACTCGCAGGTCGGAACGCCTGTTGCGCCTTCGCCCAGGTAGAAATCAAAGTCAAAGCCTTTCGGGGCATTGGAATACTTGACCTTCATGCCTGCACCCAGGTCAAAACCAGCTTCGAGCGTGGTCACCACCAAGGACTGCTTCACCTTCACGCTTAACGTGAGGTTGGCATCTCCCCCCAGGGTATAAGTATCAGGATCAGAGTTATAAGCTCCGTCAATTGAAATATTAGCATTCACATCTCCAGAAATACTGGTGCCGGTGATGGCTTCCAGGCCAGCATCGACTTTGCCATATACACCCACTCTAAGCATGGCATTGGTGCCCACATTTTTATTGAGGCCGAAACTGGCTTCTACGCCCAGGGCAGCGTGTACGTATGCGGAGACAAGCACGGCATCGAAGACAATTTTTTCATCCAAAATATTGTACCCACCAGTCAGGTAAAGGCCTTTGAATTTCGAACTATTGCCCTTAAGCCAGCAGTTATTCTGGTCGAGACTAAACTGCTTAACCCGCTGAATGATCGAATTGTCCAGGCTGTAGTTACCCAGTGCAAAGCCCATTTTGATCGTCCCAAAGCCATTGACCAGCAGGGTTCCGGTATTGACTGAGGCGGCTCCAGAAAGCAGGAAACCACTGGCTCCGATCCGGCTTTCTACGTCAGCATCGGCGGTATAACTACCAAACTTCACCCCGAGCATTTGCATGGAGCCCACCAATTCCTTTTTTTCGAAGTTGTACACCATCTGCATCTTTCCGAGAGGCGTATCGATGTCATTAATTTCTACCTTGTCCGAGTTGGCCTGTAGTTCGCCGTACACAACAAAATCGAGCGTAAGTGGCTTGCTCATCAAGCCTTTGTGTTGCGCGTCCTCCTCTAGTGTTCCCGAAAAGCGCAGGTTGTTCCAATCCTTGCTTCCGGGCTCCACCCACATGCCGTTGCGGTCTTTGTCGCCATTGAGCAGCAGCTTACTCCCTTCGTTGCCAGTACTAACCAGCGACAGCTGATAGTTGAAGGCATTACTGTTTTTGGCGGCGTTGTATTCCGGTGAATTAGGCAGGAAAATACGGGGTGTCTGGTTGTTGCCAAATCGAAACACACAAGGAAGGGGGTTGAATTTACCCGGCTCTACTACTGTTCCCGCAAGCGTCATCACCTGCTGGGCATCGATGCCGGGCTTCTGCGTATCGGCGGTGAATCTCACATACCCAAGTCCCTCAAACTCCGTAGAGATGGGTTGCAAGTCAGCTTTCTGACCATTGGCGTTGGTAAATTTCACCGTAGCTGCCGATCCTGATACCCGCGGAATGTCGAAGTTCAGATCGCCGGTCAACGAGAAATTATCTGGGTTGCTGGCAATAAAACGGGGCACAAAACTGAGGTATTTGTTGGAAAAAACGCCTTGCATCGCCTTATTCTGTCCCAAACTAATCAGGTTGTCTTTGCCTTTGTTATAACTGATCATCTGAATAAAATCGATATTGATTTCTTCGTTGGTAAAAGGCTGGAGATTTTTGATTTTGGCTGCCGGCATTCCTTTGCTATCACCAGTAATGGCTAACCGCCAATGGCCTTGCAAATCGCTGCCACACCTTTCATCAAAAACCAGGAAGGCATTTTGCGACACTTCTTCCAGTTTGAGCATTCCCCCACCTAGCAGAATCTCCTTGGTATCGAACTTATCCAACACAAGCAAGTCGTGCCGGAGGTTGAAGCGTGCTGCTTTTATATCCACCACGCCCGTCTTGATGAGGCATTTTTCTGACACAAGTCCCCCTTTTTGTGGATCCATCGTCCAGTCGCGCACTTCCAGCGTCCACTCTTGTAATTTGAAAGCCAGCGGAACATCGCCGTGGGCCTGTTTAATGGAAGTGCTGTTAAGCAATAGGTTTGGAATCCGAAAACTGACTGCTTGCGTCTGATTACTGTAAATAAGATTCCCCGTAACGTTCACATCCAACTGAAAATCACCGGTTGAAGTAGGAAATGAATTTTTCGGATCGGCTATCGTTTTAAACCCGATAAAATTGAACGCCAATCCATGGCCTTCCTTGTTGCACAGGCGGTAATTGGTGGCACTGCTGCCATCGGTGGCCAGCACGCGGTTTTGCATCTGTACATTGCCCTGATTTCCCAGACTGCCCAGGTAGAAGAAGTCTTCCTGTCCGTTATTTTTCCCAAAGTCCAGATAAGTCGATGGATAGTTGAAAGAATTATCGGTAATGCTGGTATAGCCGAGTAGGTAGCCGCCCTTGGCGGTTCGGGTCAGGCTGAGGTCTTGCGGCTTGGTTTTATCCGGGCCGCCAGCCACGTATACATTGTACTGGCCTTGGTACTTCATCTTGAAGCCTGGGGTAGCCGACAGTTCGATCTTATCGACATCGGCCACCGCTTTGCCATTTTTGATGGCAACCAAGACGTTTTTTACCCGGATTTTGGTGTTCGGGTCGAGCCAACCGAAATCAATATTGGCTTTTGAGAGATCGACCAGACCAGTCACCAGAAAGGTTTTGCTGTCCGATTTATTCTGGGTGATTGTTTCTACCGATACCGGGAAGCCAAACAAATCCTTCACGGCAAAATCGCCCATTTTCTGGAGATTGAAATCAACCGATTTGGGAATATTATTCATGTTAATCAACTGCGAACTACCGTTGACCGCAAATGTAGTGTCCAGCACTGCCCTGATTTTGAGCGTAACACCTCCTGTCGGAAGATTCTTCAGCATGTAGGAGCCGTTGGCCAAAGTTTTGGTTTGCAAGGTATTATAGGCCGTTTCGGCATTGTTGCCAGAAGAAGAACCGTACACATCGGCGTAGACTTTGGCATTTTTCACCAGCTTGCCATCCAAGGTAACCACGCCCCTGATATACGTCCCTTGTTTCAGTTTGATCGGGTAAACTTTCCAGCCCTTGCTTTCTTCGTTCTTCAGATTGAAGCTGATTGGTATAAAATCGCCCAGTTTGTCTTCAATAAGGATGTTGTAATTGTTGACTGACACGTTTTCAAACGCTATTTGAACAATGCCTTTTTCGTCGCAATAATACGTTTTGGCTTGCTCGTTGTTCACGGTCACCTTGAAACGGCCTTTGAGTAAACCCACATTTCCGAGTGTAAACTGCTCGCCATTTACTTGGTAAAAGGCCAGGTTGAACTGTATCCGGTGTTTGCGCTTGAAAAAGACAATGGTTTTCAGGTTCCTTGTTCCGAACGGCCCATTCACCGTTATCGTGGAGTCAAAATAGGCGGGATCTTTGGGCAGGAAGGTTATCTTCTGGGTTACATCCGGCACTTTCACCGCGAAAAACCCAGGGGTAGTAGAAAGATCCGAGAAAACGGACGAATCTTCCCGCTGAATATAAACCGCCAAGGGCTTATTTTCTTCATTGCGGGCGTTGCCTACAATAAGGCCGGAAGGTTCGAGTTGCACAGCCGAGAAGTAATTCATGCCTTTCTTCTGCACCTTGAAGGATTTTTTTTCTGAATTTTTATACCCTGCCGCTGAGCCTTCCAGGGTTACACTTTGGTTGTCTGTCCACATCGGACTAAGCGAAATGGATTTCCCTGGTTGGAATCCTTCGTAATACGCATTTCCGAATTCAAAATAGCCAGAGGTATCCACCGTCGATTGGGTATATTGTCCCTTGAAGCCATCCGTTACCTTCACGTTACCCGATATGCCTTTTCCCGAGCTTTTGTCGTACAAGCGCCCGGCAATCCTTGAATTGCTGATGACCACTTCTAGCTCGTCTTTCTGAAAATCTTCGTCCACAGCCTCAAATCGGGCTCCTGTCTGGGCTGGGTCAGCAGATACCTGCATCCGGTAGTTCTTACCGTTGCGCAGCAGCTTCAGGTTCGACAGGTCAAAATTGCCCGTTGAATCGCATGGAATCGTATGGTCGAGTATCCATTCTACGGGTGTTCCATCATTCAGCTTGTCTTCAAAGGAGACCGGATTGAGCGGCTTAATGGGGTGATTACTACTGCCTTCTCCTTCCGGAATGGCGGCTTTGTCCAATTTGGAAGGGGAATTGGGGCGATAGATCACTAAGCGGGCATTGGAGAAATCGACCTTGGCATCCTGGCCGCTTCCCTTGACTTTCACCGTCCGCTTGGTTTCCTCGTGCACCACCATTTTGATTGTCCCGAAATCTTTGGTTTCAAATGCCTTAAGGACAAACATATTACCGTTGCTGGTAAATGCTCCGTCCAGGTAGCCTTTGTTCGCTGAAATCACGAAAACCCGCTCCACATTGGTGGTTGGCGTTTCATATGCCTCCACTTCCCAAACATCGTTGGCAGGGCCACCTTGGGTTTTATTCAATCCTGGTATACCTTGTTTGTCCGGCGCAGGCGTAGTCATTTCGATAGTGCCCATATCCAGTTGGGCCTGTCCGAAGTCTAATTTCTGATTCCCAAGCCCGCCTTTTGCTCCTGCCTGGAAAGTCTTGTCAGTGGTTATTCCTGCATTGGTAAACCAATCTGACCCGCCGGCCACTGGATTAACGCCATCCGTGAAATTCATAACATCGCCGCCCACGGGCGTGCCATGTTGCATGAAAGCATCGCTTGGATTGACTACAGCATCTATCTTTTCCTGTATCTTCTGCTTAGGAGACTGTTTTGTAGGCTTATATACTTCCTTCTCGCCGACACAACCTGACAAACCCGAAACGGTTGTCTTTGAACTGAAGACTGCATTCGGGTAAACCAGTCCTTTTTTGTTGTGGTTAATGATCTTTAATTCAAAATTGCCGTTGTTATCGGTTTTGCCTACGCCCACAACGAAATCCAAGTCGGGTATACTCAGCGCATCTTCAGGTTTGGCATTGCTTCCGTCTGCATTTACCTTGGCTCCAGGTTTGAAAAGACTGTGCGTTGTAAAAGCGCACTTGTCGCCTTCCATCATCGGATAAAGCACGCCATTGCAGAGATAACCGATCTTCACTGTAATGTCGGAATTGCGCAATGGCCGGATGACGGACGGCTCGGACGGCCAACTGTACACGATCCGCCCCTTGATATGGGATATTGGTGGCGTGGTGGAGATGAGCGCATAGCTGATCGTTTGTTCAAAATGATATTTTCCGGTCGCCTGTGATTGAGTATCACTCGTGTTTTTGTCTTTTCCTTTGGGATTCTTGGCTGACGAGTTATTGCCAAACACGACCCGCATTTCAGGCCCAGTCAGTTCTTCGTCGTCTTCCGTTTTGATTCCCCCCAGGCTGGCCGGATTAAGGAGCGGGTTTTGGTTATTATTGCCCGTGGGCGTATAGTTGGTTGCCTGGCCAGATTGGATGATGGCTTTCAGGTAGTATTCATCGCCGGGCAGGAAGTTGATCACCAGGTTTTTGAACCGAACCACTGAAAAAGGTTTACCAAAACTGTTGATTTCGGTGGCCGTTTTTCCTTCTGCAACCAGTACATTTTTGCCCGATACAAAATCAGTAATCTGGATGCCATTTTCATAGAAGGGTACGGAGGCTGGCTTGCTCTTGCGGTAAAGTTGCACCGGAATGCCATCTTTTACCTTAGCTCCAGGGCTTACTGTCAGCGTATCGAGCGAGCCAGTCACTATTTCCTGGGAGCTTCCGTCGGCGGTGAATTTTGGAAAGCCTTTGCCCACGTTCACTGTCAGGTCGTAGCTATACACTTGAGTCGTAAGTTCGCCCAGTAGCAGGGTTTTCTGGCTACCCGTTTGGGTGATTTTATCCGAAAGCGTGTCTTTCTTAAAGGTATTTAGGTTTACCTTGAGGTCGGCCAGCGAGTTTTTATAATAGGGTGAATTAATGGTGAATTGCAGGTTGTATACGCCCGTGTCACGCTCAATTTCGCCAGCAAAGTTTCCTTCCTTATCGGTAGTAAAATACGCCTTTTTGGGCAAAACACCGGGCTTGGCAACCGGCGCATAGCTCACCGTCATCGAGACATTGTTGGCGGGGTAAGGGCTGGGATCATTTTTGAATTTATATTTCAGCTTCCCTTTCAAAGCAATGTTGGGAATGCCCTGCGTTGGAATTTTGCGGAGCGTAAATCGGCAGGAGGAAACTTTAATCAGGCTTTTATTCTGATTGTCAAATGCTGTCAGGTCGGCTACGTAGACAGCGCTGTCGAGCATGCCCGCTTGCATGGCTTCGGCAAAACTGAATTGCAGATACTCGTTCGGAGCTTTTACGGTTTTCTTTTGGGCAAACACGCTCGATTTTTGCCCCGGCGAAACTTTCCGAATCACCACTTCATACCGCTGGATAGAAGCGCCCTGGTAGGTAATTTTGGATGGGTCACTGAAAAAATCCTTTTTGGGATCTGTTTGAATGCCCCACAACCAAGTTAGCGAAACGGGCGTGTCTTCGTCAGTAAAAATCCGCTGGGGATCTTCCTTCACCGACTTTTCGCCGACTTTTTTCTGGCAATTGGGAAAAGTAAAAAACAAGTCTCCTGCCTCGTCAGATTGGTTTGTCAAGGTCAGCGCAGTACTTACCAGTGGCGTTCCATACTGAAACACCTGCACCGCGCTGCGTCCGCCATTGCGGAAAACGGCCTTGCCGAACGGATCTTTGGCTGTAACCATGTAGGCGTACTTCCGGCCTGGCACCAGTGTCGGATCGCCGGGGCCGTAAAGCAGGGTATTGGCCGTTACGGTTCGCTCGAAGAAGGCCGGTTGGGTGGCAGACTGTAGCGCATTGTTCGCATTCATATTGCCCCAGATTTCTGCCATGCGTAGCGTATATTCGGTATTGGGCGAAGCGGAGGCGGGCAAAGTCCAGGTGAACAGCAGCGTCTGCACCAGGGTTTGCGGTACAAGAGCATCTGCCATGGGAGATATAATCATGGGCGGCTCCAGATTGGTGACCTGGAAGGCATTGCTACACGTATTGTCCGACAGCAGGAAGGTTGGATGTGCTGCTTCTACCGCATAGGCGCAAACGTTATAGAGCCCTTCGGGCAGTCCGTCATCGATCTGAGTCTTGCGGTAGTTGATACCCGTAAAGGCCATTTTGCTGCCATCGAATAGTTCCTGAATTTCAGAAGCCGTTAGTAGGCGCGTCTCCAATGGGCTAAGGGTAATGATGCCCGAAGCGGCATTTTCCTTAGCCACGATTTTCACGTTGTTGTCCAGCCCGATCAGGCTGCCTGACAAACGGAAGTGTTGTTCGGTATTGCTCAGATTGATTACCTGAAAAACGACTTGCTCCGGGTGATCGGCGTAGTAACTCACCGAAACCGGATAAGGTGGCAACACAGTGATATTGAGCTTGATTGGCAGCACCTGGGCGGAAACAGTCCGCAGACCCAACAAAGTCAGCAAAAGGAGGAAGCAAATACCGGTAATCGTAGATTTATACATAGATGTAAGCGTAGTATCGGACGAAAAAATTATAACCTTATTGTTGAAGTGGTGCCACGACTATAACCGTCATGGCTAGAGTCCTCGCTAGAGTCGTGGCACCACTAGAACCCAAACGAATACCCTAGCTCTCCCCGCCATTCGTTGTACTGCGGATAGCCTCCCAACGCCTGGGTTTCGGCATTGCCCCGGTTGTTGATGTAATTGACCAGCAAATTAAACTGGTGCTTTTTACCGTTGCGGTAATTGCCCGACAACCCGTGGGTAAACAACATGCTGCGGGCTTTCCCTTGTGTATTCTGCAAAATCGAGTTGGTCAGACGCAAGCTTAGCTTCTTGTTCAGAAATGCTTTGCCGCCGCCAAAGGTGATTCCTTGGTTGCCCGCTGCCAGTGCTGCGGTATTTAAGCGAACGTAGGTAAAGCCGCAGAACAAATTCAGTCCGGTAGGTACAATGGTGAACTGGTAGTTCAGAAAGGCATTAGATGAGTTGATATTGCGCTGTGCGCCAAATACGCTCAGGTCGTTGAGTACCATTTGGTTAAGCGACAAGGTAAATACGTGGCTATACTGGCTACCGATGATGAAGTAATGAGGCGTGATCGAAAAGTTTTGGGTGGTCTGCGCTACCCGCAGCGAGTCATTAAACTTGATGGCTACGGGCGTTTGGGTAGTAGCAAAATTGCTGTAAGCCAAGTCTATTCCAAATCGTTCGGTAAAGGTGGCCGACGCAGAAGCCGAGCCAATAAAGCGGCGGGCAGTGGCTTGCTTCCGTCCTGACAGGTTATCGCGCTGGATGCCCATACTGCCGTTGAATCGGAATTTGCCGCTCCACAAAACAAACATGGGGTTCAGGGTATAGTTTTCCAAATCATTCTGAAAGAAATAGGCTCCCATAGATTGGTAATTAGGATCAATGCGCCGGTATTGCAAGCTCAGGCCGAAGGTTTTGTGGCGGTATCCAACAACAGCCCGGTAGGCTCGGCTCGCGTCGGTGCTGGCATTGATGGTCATGAGCGACAGCACACTAGTCGGAACATTGGCAATGGTTGAGTCGATCTTACTGCTTGAGACGGTATTGGCGGTATAAAGACTCAAAGCTGCGTCGGCTTCCGCATACCAATAGGCGCCGATCCCGATTCTTCCGCCCAGACTTACGGCCAGGTTTTCGGCTGGGGTCACACCAATGGAGTCGATGGATTTGAATGCTATACTATTCGGATCGTCTTTGGCTTTAATGAAGCTCAGCGCGACAAAGGAAGTATCGTTACCATATCCGATTTTACCAGCCAATCCTTTGCGGGAAAACGAAATGGGCTGTAAATCGCCGTTAAGCTGGTTGGCCACCACGGCGCGGTTTAACCTTCCGTACATGAAACCCACCTGCCATTTGCCTGGATGTAATTCAAATCCTCCGCCCAGCATAGTATATCCGTCCAACGTAAAGGGAGAGAAGGACACGTTGCGGTAACCCGCGTGCAGGGTAATCCATTTGTAAGTCGGGCTCATACCAAACTGGTTGAACGGTTGGCGGAAACTGCGCTCCTGCTCACTCAAGATGAAAGAAAGGGGCACACTAATGCCGTAAATGGATAGCGTAGGCGAACCAGACAAAACGTAGCTAAAAGGTTGGCGACGATTGGGAATACCGCTGGCCTGATAAAACATGGTCCGAAGACTCAGGTCGCCATGCAACGTAACTGGTTTTTGCCCTCTTATCGTTTCGAGGTTCTGACCAACCGCCACCGTCCCAATCGTCAGACAAGCCAGAAATACCAACAAAATTTTCATAAGCAGAAAGACGTGAGCAGTGAGTAATGAGCAGTGAGTAATGAATCTAGTGGCAGTGCCCTACAGGGATGCCTCTTGGGCTTTAGCCTAAATTCCATTGAATAAAGCAGATCAGTTGTCAAGGTTTATAGCTAATAAGGAAGGTTTTCACTGACCCATAGACGATGCCGTTGGCCGTTTTGACATAAGCCTTATAAGAGTAATCCACGTTATAATTTACCGTCGCATCTATCTGATAGCGAAACGAAAAACTGGTTGGGATGGGACTGGTTCGGCGTACCACCGTCACGCCCCGATCGCCCACCTGGAAATCACGACCAGCATTGGCCGTAGGAATCACGGCAAAACCGTATTCCAGCACCGGTGTCGATCCGCCACTAACGATATTTCCGGTCAGCGTAATAAGGCCGAGTGACGCATCCTTGGTTATATTTTCGTCCGTTGTAACAGCCGGGTTGACATATACCGTGACTGAGATGACGCTGCCGTAGGCTATTCCACTGGCATTGCCAGCAAAAGCGCGTACATAATAGTTTCCCGCTGTTAGCCGCAATAAAGTATTGGAAAACGAGAAAGGAAAAGCGCCGCTCACCGATGTTCCCACATCAATGGGGTTATCGGCGATAGTGGGGCTGGCATTGGTTTTTGAATAACAGAATCCATAGCGGGTTATCGCTGAAGCCCCCATCCCTTGAATGGTTCCATGTGCGGTCACGCTGTTGGTGGCTATATCGAAGGTCGCTCGGTCGGTGGTTACGTTAGGAGTGGCAACCAGGGTAGAAAATCGCTGGGCACTACCATAACTCGTTCCGGCGCTGTTGATGGCATACGCCCGAACGTAGTAAAAAGTATTGGCTACCAACCTAATCAGGTTGCCCGTAAACCCAACGGGGAAACTGCCTGATGAACTGTTACCTACAACCACTTTCGAGTCAGCAGTAGTCGGATTGGCATTGGTGGTGGAATAAGCGATGCCGTATTCCGTGATATCGGCTGTTCCGCGACTCGTCAGGTTTCCCAACACCTGGGCCGAAGTAAAGGAGATATTGGATACGTTCACCGTTTGCACGCCCGGCGGCGTATTGGTAGCCGCCACCGTTCGGAATGCCATACTAATACCGTAGCTGATTCCCGCACTACTCACAGCATACGCCCTAACGTAGTAGGCAGAACCGGCAGTCAATCCGGCGAGTGTGCCAGAAAAGTCAAACGGAAAGCTGCTCGGCGAAGTGTTGCCCGCCACCAGCACGGCATCCGTTGTAGTTGGATTGGCATTGGAACCAGAATAACAGAATCCATACTGGGTAATATTGGCCGTGCCTTTGGCAGTCATGATGCCAGAAACCTGCGCCGTCGTTGTGTTAATGGAAGCGGATAATACGGCATTGGTTTGCACCGAGGCTGGCGTGACAACGACCAGAGAGGTACGGAAAGACCGCATTACGCCGTAGGACGTCCCTATGCTATTGGTGGCGAAAGACCGCACGTAATACGTTGTTCCAGCAGTCAATCCAGTTAAATTTCCGGCAAAAATAAAGGGTAAAGCATTCGGTGAAGTAGTGCCCACCACCACCAATGGATCGCTGATGGTTGGGTTTTGATTGCTGTTCGAAAAGCAGATTCCATAGCGGGTAATGTCGGCAGAACCTTTGGCACTGATGGTGGCATCTACGGAGGCCGAATTGATGGTGACGTTCTGCACATTGTCCGTCTGAACAATAGGAGCTGAGGTTGATACCGTGGTGGTTTTAAACGTTTTTGTAGTGCCAAAAGCCGTTCCAAGGCTATTGGTTGCAAAAGCCCGTACATAATACGTTTTGTTGGCTGCCAAACCTTCCAGTGCCTGCGCAAACGCAAAGGGAAACGTGCCGTCGACAGCGGTGCCCGTAATGACTGCCTTGTCACTAAGTCCCGGATTGCTATTGACATCGGAATAGCAGATGCCATAAGCCGTGATGGGCGACTGTCCATCGGCCATAATCTGCGATTTGCTGTTAGCCGATGACAACGTGATATTCTCTACCTCATTCGTAGTGACCGTTGGCGTAGTGCGGTTATCAGGAATGGTGAACTGTAGCACGTCTTTATTATAGGAAACACCGTATTGGTTTGCGGCAAAAGCCCTTGCGTAGTAAATCGTTGCGCGTTTGAGCTGTCGGGTATCGAGCGTATAGGCAAATGGCAATGCTGACACATGAGCCGAGTCAGCGACCAAACTGTCGGCAACGGTAGGAAGGGCTTTCATGGAAGAATAACAAAAACCGTAGCGCGTTATCGTATCCGCTCCTTGCGAAAGCAGGGTTCCGTAAAAACGCACGGGAAGGTCGCGGGTTAAGGCACTGTCTAAGGCTACGGTTGGTGGAGTAGGGATAATCAGCAAGCCAGCATTCGGCAGCATAATCTCGCCCGTCTGGTAGCGACAGGAGGACAGGAGGAATATCAACAACCAGCAGCAGATAGGGCCAAGGGAACAAGGAAGAATAGTCGTCCACCAATCTAATTCGGAGCGTTTCATATCAAACATATTTCTGGTCTTGAATTCATCTGCCAAAAGTCTATAATTCATCCATTCCTATCAATCATAGAATCTTATGATATTATTCACTCCTAATGCGAATTCAAGAGTTGAACTATTAAATCTGCCTTAACAGTGAATATGGACAACTGCCGCTCCGTAGCGGAGGGTTTAAACCCTACCGATTACCCACAAGTACACGCTCCATCGGAGCGCCCTGTTTATA
>JAZKGK010000056.1:4370-11896 GCA_040385915.1 Bacteroidota bacterium | reverse complement strand
TTTGCGTTGTTGGTGTTTTTCATCAATAACCTAGTCGGAAAGTTGTTGGTGTTTTTCACCAACAACGGCATCGGAATCATAAGTTTGTTGATCTTGAGTCTATTGACTTAATATTATGTTATTTATGTATTTTATTACTCATAACTGATTATAGTACTTTTTTAACTTTTTTGATCTGAGCAAATGAATAGTTTTAGGCCATAATTAACTAAACAAATTTTTTTATGGCTTTTAGAAAGAAAACATCTTCTATTGTTGATGCAGCTCGCAAGCGTTTGTCTGGACTTAAAACAATTGAAGTAGGGTTGGATTTTGGTAACGGATTAAGCAACATGGGAATGGAAGGAAAAATTGCTGAATTAGATGCAAAACTAGAGTTGTATAATAGTAAGCTATCAGAAGCTGATGAAGCACGTAATGTATTTGAGGAAAAAGAAAAAGAAGTACAGGATTTTTATAAGAGAATGCTTTCTGGAGTAGGTACTCGGTATGGTTATGATAGTAATCAGTATGAAATGGCTGGTGGTACCAGAGAAAGCGATCGTAAAAAGCCAGTATCTAAAAAGAAAACAGAATAAATAGAAATAAAATACTTTAGCTAAAATTGTTTTATCATTAGTATATACTCTTTAATAAAATGAAAATATAATTACCTGCTTTCATTAAAAATAATCTTATTAAATAGAAAAAGCCCTCTGTTAGAAAGGGCTTTTATTAAAATTCTTTTTTTTACTCCGTATATATATATGATGTTGAAAAATTTACTTACAACATCGAAATAAGTATCATAGCTTGTGTACTACGGATAAGATAGGTTTTAGAAATAGACTTTTTTAATGAGAACAACTAGATAACCATTAAATTACTTACGAACATAACCTACATTATTGATTTTGGTTATAGTAGTAGAGCTAATAAGAAAGCCTATTAATGTTGAAAAAATAAAATGCATACGATTACACACCCCCTTTCAGGTTTTTAGAATTTTTATTACTAATTGAAACTTGTATCAAACGTAAGTATTTTCTCTTATATGTCAAATTTATTTTAAATTTTATCAAGAAATAGTTCATCTATTCATATATTTTCACCTTTTTTGGGAATATATAATAAATTTCACATGAGCAATCTGTTTTTTCACTGAAGTGGTATTTGACTAATATGGGCAAATTCACAGTTTTTATACTTCTTCTTTTATTTTACTTCAGTGCTACAGCGCAGAAAGGTCTGTCTTTTGCAACTGTAGGTAATACAAAGAGAATAAAAACAGATACTAGCCAGGTGATTGCTATGATGGAGCAAGCTAAAACGTTATGGTATGATAATCCTGACACCGCTCTTACTTTAGCTCGCCAAAGTGAAGTTTTAGCCCGCCAAATCAATTACTCCAAAGGCATTGCTCAAAGCCTTCATATCATTGGAAAAATCTATCAGATTAAAGGAGATTATTTTCATGCCATTGATTATTGTTTGCAATCTTTACAAGTGGCGATGAAATTAGGGGAGAAAAAGCTGATTGCCGATAATTTCAATAATATTGGTGCGAGTCATTACCTACAAAATAACTATACCAAGGCATTAGATTATTACTTTCAGGCCTTACGCCAACGCGAACAACTCCACGCTTGGGCTGATGTTGCGGCGAGTTTCGATAATATTGGGTTAGTTTATACTGAGCAAGCTAACTATGTACAAGCGCTGACTTATTATCATAAATCCCTTGAAATAGAAACACGGTTACAGAACAAACAAGACATTGCCATTACTTTAACCAATATTGGTATTGTTTATCAGAAGCAAGGAGAATATGACAAAGCCTTGAAAAACTTCCTGGGTGTAAAGAAAACCTTTGAAGAAGTAAAAGATAAGTACGGAATTCGCATTGCGCTGCAAAGTATCGCCTCTATTTACCAGAAGAAAAAGCAATATGTACTAGCATTGGAATATGGCGCACAAGCCGTAGCGCTCGCTCAGGAAATGCGAGATGAAGAAGGCATCGCGAGCAGTCAATTAGTGATGTCGGAGATTTATTATGATCAAAATAATTGTAAGGCAAGTGAACAATTTGCCTTACAATCGCTGGCTACGGCTCAGAAAATTGGTGCCAAGGGCTTAGTGGAACAAACGAGCAATATGCTGGCCGATAATTATAAAAACCAGAAGCAATATGATAAAGCGTTAGACTATTACCAGCTAGCCCAGGCTGCTCACGATAGTATTTTTAGTATAGAAAAAGCCAAAGCCATTACTAATTTGCAGGCTAACTATGAATTAGAGAAAAAAGAGCTGCAAATCAAGGCTTTGAGTCAGGAAAGAATTGCGCAGGAGCAAAAGCTAGTCAATCATACAATCCAACGCAATGCGCTCATTGCGGGCTTCCTGCTGCTGTTTGGGCTTGCCTTTATGATTGTTCGCTATGCCAAGCAACAGCAAAAAATGACTGAGATTCGTACCCAGCAAACCCTGGCCGATATTATTCACCTCAGCTCTCATAAGATCCGCGGACCCATTGCTTCTATCCTTGGCCTGGCCATGTTGTACAACAAAACCGATCCTACCGATTCTTTTAACCAGCAAGTGATTGATAACATTGAGATATCGGCTAAAAAGTTGGATGTCATTGTCCACGAAGCCGTATTCAGAGCCCACGACGAAGTAAAGTAAATCCCTTTTTGCTTGCGTATAGCGGTCTTTTTCCCCAATAATTTATTCTTCCTTCCCTACCTCTTGCCTTTTCTTCATTGCCATAGGTAAGCATTGCCTTATAGCTGTACTATGCGCGAGATAGTATACGTAGGTGTCGTTTGTTTTTGAAGCGATGAGTTTAAAAATTAAGCGGTATTTGTGTTTTGTTAGGTAAGATTTAACCTTAAAAATCATAAATTCGGAATTGTTAAGAATTTTTGCCCTTGTTTTTATCCTCACCTCACGTTAATCCAATGGAAAAACCTTACTTATCTCGTAGAAAATTTATTGAACAAGCGGCCAGACTGTCGGGTACTGGCTATGCTGCCATGCTATCGCTTGGCCTTATTCCCGAAGCTCCGGCGCAAGCCCTTGACTTACCGCATCAAGCTACCGGCAAGCGCATTATTATTTTGGGTGCGGGTCTCACGGGATTGGCTGCGGCTTATCAGTTGGGCAAACTCGGCTATGATTGTACTATTTTGGAAGCCCGCGAACGCATTGGAGGCCGCATCTGGACGGTACGAAAAGGGACGGCAGAGACTGAAATCGGCGGCCTGTCGCAATCGGCTCATTTTGATGATGGACTGTATTTCAATGCTGGGGCCACCCGCATTCCCCATCACCACCAGTCGGTTATTCAATATTGCCGCGAACTGGGCGTGGCACTCGAAACTTTCAATAATGTAAACGAAGCGGCGTATTTATATAGTGAAAGTCAGGGCAATAGTGCCTTAGCCAACCAACGCATTCGCCTCCGCGAGCACCACAACGATATGCGAGGCTACACTAGCGAACTGTTGGCAAAAGTGATGGATCAGCCTTCCCTCGACTTACCTATGACCAAAGAGGATCAGCAAAAGATGATTGAATTCCTGAAAGCTGAAGGTGGCCTTAATCCGGATAAGTTATATAAAGGCAACGCGCAACGGGGATATGTAACTGCTCCCGGCGCAGGCAATAATCCAGGCAAGTTGGCTTCGCCTTACGAATTGCAGGAGTTAATTCGAGCTGGCTATGTAGATCCCTACTTTTACAACTTACCCGATTATACCTACGAGCAGCAAATGACTATGCTGACGCCGGTGGGCGGAATGGATCAGCTAGTAAAAGGCTTTCAGAAGAAGTTGACTCCCCAAACCATCATCCGGGCAAAAGTACGCGAGATTCGCAAGCAGGAGAACGGCGTGCGGATTGTATACGCTGACCAAACGGGTGTATCCAAAGAGCTGAAAGGCGACTTTTGCATCTGTACTATTCCGCTGCCCGTACTCCGCGACTTGCCCAACGACTTCTCGTCGAACGTACAGCGCGCCATCGATTTTATTGACTACACTAATACAGGTAAAATTGGCCTGCAATTCAAGCGGCGGTTCTGGGAGGAAGACGATCAGATTTTCGGCGGCATCTCGCGCACCAATATGGACATTACTCAAATTGTATATCCATCGTCAGGCTTCCTGTCTAAGAAGGGTGTGCTGGTTGGCTATTATAATTTTGGTGGACGAGCTGAAAAAATAGGCAACCTGCAACCTGCACAACGCGAACAACTGGCCTTAGCCCAAGGCAGCAAAATTCATCCGCAGTATATGAAGGAATTTGAAAGCTCTTTTTCGCTGGCCTGGCAAAAGGTGGAGTATAGTCAAGGCGGTTGGGCAAGCTATACCAACGACACCCGCGCCAAGCATTATCCGGCCTTGCTCGAACCCGATGGCCCTATCTATTTCGCTGGCGAACATACATCCTACCTCACTGCCTGGATGGCTGGTTCTTTCGAGTCGGCTCATCGCACAGTAAAAGCGATTCACGAACGGGTGACTAAGCAATAAAGAGAAATGTTGAGTAATTTACTTGCACTGCCTAATATTTAAGTAAGAAGCTATTTGTTGATAATCAATCTCTTGTGTAAATAGTTTTTTTGGGAGTTGTTTTTCTTGATTTGAGTATAATTACTTATGTTTTATATGGCAATATTGAATAATATTAAAATTAAACAGTATTAAAATTAAAATTTTCAGAATAAAATATTGTTTTTCTCAATAAAGAATACAATCTTTAACTGCCAATTAACAAAAGCGGCAAATTACCGGTAAGCTTCTCCAATCTTTTCTTCATCAACGCACGCTACGTAGAGTTTTGTCTATAAAGTAGTCATTGTCAGTACTTGTTCGTCGGCCTTTCCAGGCTACGTTTCCTTTCTGATTATCGCATGGCTTATCTGTTTTCCGGCTTCGGCAAGCTGGGTTGGCTTTGCTATGTCTGTCAGTACCACTACCGACGATCATTGGATGGATTGTTTAACCTAAAACTCCAAATGCAACGATGAAGAAAATTTACAATCAGTTCAAAAAAATTTCATTTTCAGTGCTTTATACGATTCGGCTGCATTTGCGCAGTAGGTATGGTTTGGCACTGATGCTACTTCTCGGAAATGCTTTTGTGGCAGAAGCTCAAAACAAGGTTATTTCTGGAAAAGTAATTACGTCAGAAGATGGATCGGCCTTGCCAGGTATCAATATTTTATTGAAAGGCACCATGATGGGTACTACTACCGACGTCAATGGAAAATATTCGCTCTCCGTCCCCGCAAGTGGCGCGACATTGATATTCTCTTTTATTGGATTTCTTTCGCAAGAATTGCCCGTTGGCGAGGCTGCTACCCTCGATATAAAGATGCTCACCAATAACCAGCAACTTTCTGAACTGGTAGTGATTGGTAGCCGGAACTCCAGCCGCACCAAACTGGACACGCCCGCCCCCGTAGATGTCATTTCAATCGCCAAGATTGCGCAGGATATGCCCCAGTCCGAACTTTCGCAATTGCTCAAACAAGTAGCACCTTCGTTCAATTCGCTGAAAGTCCCTGGGGCTGACCTGGCCTCGCACGTAGATGCGGTTCAATTGCGGAACCAACCACCCAATCAAACCCTCGTGTTGCTCAATGGCAAAAGAAGGCACAGTTCATCCTTGCTGCTGGTTTCCAATAATTCCGGCCCATCTATCACGGTAGATATGCGTACCATTCCGCTAGCCGCGGTAGAAAAAGTAGAAATCCTGCGCGACGGTGCTGCGGCTCAATACGGTTCCGATGCCATTGCCGGGGTAGTCAATATGGAGTTGAAGAAGAGCGTAGGCGTATTTACCGGGATGTATAATACGGGGCTGTATGCCAACGTAGGGTTGTCTAAAAATAAAGACATTGACAACTTCGGTACCGACGGCGTACTGCATCAGTTTATGGGCAATTATGGCTTTGCCTTAGGCGACAAAGGAGGATTTATTAACCTGACCTTCGAGCTAAGCAAGCAAGGAAAAACCAGCCGTGTTCCCCTTGGCGGTTATAGTGGAAAAGTGTTTGACGACAGTTATCTCCTAAATCTTCGTAAGGATGAAAATGGAAATAAAATCATCACCAATCCGGAAGCCATAGCCAACCCTGGAAATGATTTACTGAAGACGGACCAAGGCTTGCAAGATGCCCGTGGCCTGACCAAAAAGAGCTTTGAAATGATCAATGGGCTGAGTCAGGTAGAAAACGGTACGGTGTTTATGAATATGGGTTTGCCGCTGAATGCAAGAGGAGCGGAGTTTTATGCCTTCGGTGGTCTGAACTACCGCAATACCTTGAGCGGTTGTTATTACCGTTTTCCTCGCCAGCAAGATCGGTTTCACAACGAATTGTATCCCAACGGCTTCTTGCCACAGCTTACTTCCAATATTTCGGACAAATCGCTGACGGTAGGTATTCGTAGCAAAGCTGGCATCTTCGATATTGACTTTAGCAATTCATTCGGAGCCAGCAAGTTTGCCTATGGAATGGTGAACACCATGAATTCCTCGTTAGGACCATCTACACCCACCACCATGCGCCTGGGCGATAATAACTTTACCCAGAATACCACCAACTTAGGACTTAGTAAATTGTTTGCCGAACCTATGGGCGGTAAGCTCAAGAGCATTAACTTGGCTTTTGGCGCTGAAATGCGCGTAGAAAATTACCAGATCGTTGCCGGACAACGCGAGTCGTACATCAAGGGCGACTACGGTGTTTTCGTTTCTCCCAGCGACAACTTTAACTATACCCAACAGGTGAACCCGAGCATCAAGGTAAAAGACAGCGAAGGCAATCCGATTGACCTGATTCTGAAATACCGGGGCGACAAGGTAGATATTAAGAACTATTCCCCTAATTGCCAGTGCTTCCGGGGCTTCTCGTCCGAACAGGAGGCCAGTGCATTCCGTTCTGTCATGGCTGGTTATGTTGATGCCGAAATAGACTTTACCAAAAGCTTTATGATTGGAGCCGCTGTTCGTTTTGAGAACTACAGCGATTTTGGTAGTGTAGCTACGGGCAAGTTGGCTACCCGCTTGTCAATCATTCCGGGGGTGTTGGCTTTCCGTGGTTCGTTAAGTTCGGGCTTTCGGGCACCTAGTCTGCAAGAATTGTACTATGCCCAAACGTCAACGGGCTTTACGCCGGGTGGTGTTCCTTTCGACCAAGGATATTTTACTAACACCAGTACCGCAGCCAAAGCCTTGGGTATTCCTAAACTTAAGCAGGAAAGCTCTACTAACTATAGTTTTGGCCTTACCTCGCAACTCATTTCCGGCTTGGAGGTTACGGCAGATGCCTATTTGATTAAAATAACGGACAAGATTATCCAAACCGGCGGCTTCTCGGGTAGTGATATTGGTGGTGACTTGAAGAATGTAATCACTGCTGATGGCATAGCGCAGTTCTTTACCAATGCTGCTGACGTAGAAACCAAGGGAATTGACCTGGTTGCCAATTATACTACGAAAGCTGGGGATGGCAAACTGACGCTCTCACTGGCGGCCAA
>JAZKGK010000056.1:0-4270 GCA_040385915.1 Bacteroidota bacterium | reverse complement strand
CCAATTATACTACGAAAGCTGGGGATGGCAAACTGACGCTCTCACTGGCGGCCAACTGGAATAAAGTTGCGTTTACCCGCGTGTATCCAACGGCTTTGCGAATTGGTGCAGATAACCAATTGCCTACTGATCCGCAAGTGCGTGCGCAATACCTCTCCGATATTTATTTGAATCGTAATTCGCGCGGCAGTTTTGAAAATGGTAGCCCTAAGCAAAAATACATTGCTTCAGCCGTTTATTCCATCGGGCCGTTCTCAGCCATGGTTCGGGGAATCCACTATGGCGGGGTGAAATATCTTAGTAACTATCACGAAGTGGACGGAGATTTATCTACTCCCTTTGCCGATTATACGTTGGGTGCCCGTACTACCCTTGACGTGAGTGTGAGCTATCAACTAATCAAGCAATTGCGGCTTTCGATCGGTGGCGACAATGTAACCAATGCTTACCCGACCAAAACGCGTACTGACCTGACCGACTCTGGCCGTTTCGCCTACGATAATTACCAGATGGGCTACCAAGGGGCTTATTACTATGCTCGTTTAAGTTTCACTGTTAAGTAATTGACCTTAAAAGCCTGGGTAGTTAATCTAGCTAAGCTTTGGATTATTGTTAAACCTAATTTTAAATTAAATAGATGGACAGAATTAACATGTTCAGCGACAGTGCCTTTTTTTGATAAACAAACCAACTTAATCATTTGTCCAAAGCAGGAACGTACTTCGGTGTGTTCCTGCTTAACATGCGGTACCAAATTTCGTGTTAAACAGCTATATTTAATTCTTATTCTTTCAATCACTAAACCTAACCACCATGTCTTCCCAAATAAACCGACGCGAATGGTTGAAATCCAGTGCGTTGCTTACTGCCGGGCTTACCCTCGGCACCACTGGTTTGCAAACGGTAGCAGCTAAAAATAAGGCTGTTGAGAGATTACGGCAGTTGAATTATACGCTAGAATCAAAGCTAGCCATTGATTTACCTCCCCTTCGCGCTCGGTTATTTGCCAATGAAAATCCCTTTGGCCCTTCTCCCAAAGCCAAGAAAGCGATCATCGATGCCATCGCTATGAGTTACCAATACCCGTTTCTGGCCATGCGGGATTTGCAGAAAATGATTGCCGACAAAGAAGGCGTTTCGATGGAGCAGATCCTCATGGGCGCTGGTTCTTCTGAGTTGTTACTGTCGGCAGCTATTATCTATGCAGCCAAAGGTGGCCATATCGTTACGGCTGATCCGTCGTACATGGATCTGATAGAAACCGCTGCTGAATTGGGCGCGTCCATCGAGAAAGTGCCACTCGATGTAACCTATACACACGACCTCGGTGCCATGGAAAAGAAGATTACAGCTAAAACCTCCTTAGTCTATATCTGTAACCCTAACAACCCAACCGGCACCATACTCCCCGCAGATAAATTACGTGCGTTCTGCGAAACAGTCTCCAAAAAAGTGCCCATCTTCATTGATGAGGCTTATATCGATTACGCTGATCCGGCCAAAACTGCTTCCATGATTGAATGCGTCCGCAAAGGTCAAAACGTAATTATCGCCCGTACTTTCTCCAAGCTACATGCTTTTGCTGGTCTGCGGGTTGGTTACGTCATTGCGCAGCCAGAAGTAATTAAGTTGCTGGGTAAGTATGCGAGCGGAGGAAGTGACATGAGCGCTACTTCCATTCAGGGAGCCATGGCTAGCTACCAGGATGCCGAGTATATGATCTACGCAAAAACGCAAAATACGACATCAAAAGAATTCCTCTACCAAACCCTGAAAGCCGAAGGGTACGAATACGTTCCCTCGCACACCAACTTCGTGATTTTTCCGCTGAAGATGCAGGCTACTAAGTTTAGGGACGAAATGATGAAGCGTGGCGTCGGTGTCCGTAGCTGGGAGTTTGCCGGCAAACAATGGTGCCGCATTAGTATCGGAACCCTGGACGACATGAAGATTTTCGCATCGGCATTCAAAGAATTATCTTAAAGCAATGGGGCGTGGATTATACCAGACAAGTTTTCAACACCTGCCTGGTATAATTCATCATTCACACCCTACCTTTTTTAGGCCACCTTTAATACTGGCTCAATAGTAGGAGCCAGCAGTTTGTACAGTACCGGCGTTACAATCCGGGTGAGGAGCAGCGAGCTAATCAGGCCACCGATCAGCACCCAAGCTAGGGGAGAATACAGCGGCGAGCCTTCAATTACCAACGGAAGTAAGCCGCCAATAGCCGTCAGTGTAGTGAGCAAGATGGGGATGAAACGGGTTTCGCCCGCTTCTTCGATGGCTTCAACCAAGCCCATACCGTTGGCACGAAGCTGATTGGTGTAGTCGACCAGCAGAATAGAGTTTTTTACCTCAATACCCACCAAGGCAATCAGGCCGATGGTGGCAACGAAGGAGAACGTATTGCCGGTAATCAACAGAATCAACACGCCGCCGATAACACCCAGGGGAATCACCGACAACACAATCAAAGTGCTGCGGAAGGTGCGGAATTCCAGGATCAGGATCGCCAGGATACTAAAAATGGTGATGATAACAATCGTTCCCAAACCACCAAAAGATTCCTTGCTGCTTTCCACTTCGCCCGCTGCTACGTAAGAGTAACCTTTGGGGAAAGGAAACACATCCAGCTTTTTCAAAATTTCCTGCGTTACTGCCGAGGTCAGGAAGCCACTCTGCACGTTGGCTGTAATCACTACAAAGCGGTCTTTGTCGTAGTGCCGGATGCCAGTGGGTGAGGTTTGCAGCCGCACGGTCGCCAGTTGGTTTAGTGGCACCAACGCACCGTTGGACGTAGCCACGTACATCTTGTCGAAAGCCTCCATCGTTTGCCGGTTTCCCCGTGGTAAGCTCACATTAATAGCGTATTCATCGCCATCTTTTTCCCGATATGTACCAGCATTTAGTCCGGCAATGCCCATGCGCACGGTGCGGTCAATGTCGGCAATGGCGATACCCAGCAAGCCAGCCTTTTCTTTATTGATTTCCACTTTCAAGTCTGTATTTAACGTAGTGAGTGGATTTTCCACGTAAATGGTGCCAGGAGTGGATTGAATGATGTTTTCTACTTTAAAGGCTAATGAACGCAGAGAATCCAGGTTTTCGCCAAATACCCGGATGGCAATGGGCGCTTCCTGGGCTGGTCCTTGTTCAAACTGCTTGACCTGAATTTTAGCGTTGGGATAGCCGTCGAATTTCTGGCGCAAGTCATTCACCAGGACTTCTATGTCATTCAAATGCATGTCTGGATTGGTCTGCACGAAAAGCTCGGCAAAATTGGGCGATTCGCTGCGGGGAATGATATTGTAATAAATCCGTGGATTGCCCTTTCCTACGTTGGTGGCATAATTACGGACTTCTTTCCGCTTAGCCAGTTCGGTTTCCACATACTTAGCTACCTGATTGGTTTTATACAGACTCGTCCCCAGCGGCGTCTCGATCTGAATCAGGAACATCGGCTTGTCTGATTTGGGGAAAAGGCTGGAACCGACAACCGGAATCAGGGCGAGGCTGCCCACAAAAATTCCTCCGGCAATGGCTAACGTGGTTCTAGGGTAATGTAGCGCCTTGTCCAATACCGGCTTGTACGTGCGATTCAATACGCGCTTCAGACCGCGCAAGAAGAAGTTGCCTTCGGGATGCCCTTCTCTCAGAATCAGGCTGGCAAGGAACGGAACAATGGTGAGGGCAACGAACAACGAAGACAATACCGTAGTAATGACCGCCATCGGCAAGCTGCGGATAAAATCACCCGCGCCTTCGGGCAGGAAAACCAGCGGCAAGAAAGCAAAAATAAGTACGCCCGTACAACCAATAACCGCCAGACTGATTTGTTTGGTAGCCTGAATAGCGGCTTCTTTCCGGCTATAGCCATCGCGAATAAAGCGTTCAATATTTTCTACTACCACAATGGCATCATCGACCAGCAGACCCAGCGCCACCACCATGCCCACAATGCTGAGCTGATTGATGTTATAACCTAGGAAATCGAGCATAGCCAAGCCCATGGCCAAGCACAAGGGAATGGTAATCATGACGATCAGAGAAGCACGCCAGCCTAGCGGAATCAGCGTGAGCAACACCAGCACAATGGCAATCATAAAGTCGCGGCTGAAACCGGCTAGCCGACGGGTAACATTTTCGGACTGGTCGAAGCTCTTTTCGTAATGAATGTTGGCGGGCAATTCTTTCTGAAAAGTCTCCAGCACCGGATTAATCAGGTCGCGGGTATCATCAATATTCTTGTTGTCTTTCTGGCTGGCAG
>JAZKGK010000055.1:0-12689 GCA_040385915.1 Bacteroidota bacterium | reverse complement strand
CCTGAATACCTGGATCTACGGGAGGATGACCACAAGCAGGAAAAAGTGAATGCCCTGTCTGTGGAGCTAAGCAACCATACGTTTGATCTGGAAAATGGGCCTTTGTTTAAAGCACAACTGGTTCATGTAGAAGAAAATACCTACGCTCTGCTTTTTGCGCTCCACCACATTATTTCCGATGGTTGGACAATGGACGTGCTTTTTAAGGACCTGACCGCACTTTATGAAGGCTTCCTTACCCAAGACCGAAACGTGCTGGCTCCTTTGGCTATCCAATACAAAGATTATGCAGCCTGGGAACATCGGCAATTGCAGGGCGAATTATTGCAGGGGCACCGCGACTACTGGCTTGCGCAGTTTGCCGGTGAGCTTCCGGTGCTGGAGTTGCGCACTGACTTCCCCCGGCCACCCGTCATTACCAACAATGCCGGGACGGTTAACTTCCTCATCGATGAAGTGTTACGCAATAAGCTGGTAGACTTGAGCCATCAGCAACACGTAACCTTGGTTATGACCCTGATGACAGCTTTCAATACCTTGCTGTTTCGGTATTCCAATCAATATGACCTCATCATCGGTACGCCCTTCGGAGGGAGAATACGGACTGAATTAGAAAACCAAGTCGGCATATTTCTCAACCTCCTGGCCCTGCGTACGCAGTTCAGCGAACAGGAAACGTTTATCAGTTTGCTAAAAAAGACGCAAAAAACGGTGTTGGGCGCTTTTGAGCACCAAGTATACCCGTTTGACAGGATCGTGAAAGACCTGGAATTGCGTCGGCATCCGGGACGGTCGCCGTTGTTTGATGTGATGTTTTCCTGGCAGAACACGACCGAGGAGTCTTTTTATCCTTCAGAAGAGGACTTTTTGCAACAAGATCCAGACACTATCACCGAAGACAGCAAATACGACCTGACCTTTATTTTTAGTGATTTTCAGAAAGGTGTATTCACTTCGATTAAATACAACAGCGACCTTTTTACCAAAGAAACCATCGACGGTTTTAAAAAGCGCTTCCTCAAAATAATAGAAAGTAGCGTGGCCAACCCGGAAATAGCCTTGGTTGAGATCGACCTTGGCCAGGTAAAGGAGCAACCCAAAAAGCGTGAGTCATTTATAAAGCAAAATTTCAACACCAAATTCTAATTTCAAACAGACAACATGAAAACGATTGATCCAGTAAATTTTAACCCCAAGACCTACAAAAGCCATATTGACTTCTGGAAGAGCTTTCTCCCCACGTATCCGTATGGTTTTTCTTTTCAGCCGTTGGACGTGCTGGGGAAAGATCCTAAAAAGGCCCACGAAGAGATTCGGTTTACGTTGTCTGAAAAAAGCAGACAAACGCTTTTTTCCATCACGCAAGGAAGCGATACGGCCTTGTTTGTCTGTATGTTGTCGGTGGTTGGGGTGTTGTTAAGAAAGTACACCGATCAACCGCATATCATCATCAATTCGCCTTTGCTTCCCTTGGAAGACAACGAGGAACAGTTGAATGAGCTAATTCCCTTGTTTTTGGACGTGGCTGATACACTCAGCCTAAGAGACATGCTGAATGCAGTGCAGGAAACGGTCGGTTCGTGCTATACGTACCAAAACTATCCGTTAAGCCTGTTGGATGATAAACAGAAAGAGGCCGTTTTTCATAGCAACCTGTTGATTACTTACAATCGGATTCATGAAGAGCAGGCAGACCCCAGCGCATGTGATCTGATCATTGGCCTGGAGAAAAAACAGGATACGTTTTCGGTTCGGATTGCCTACCAGCCTCAGGTATTTGAAGCTGCGTTTGTTCAGTTGATTCCGGGACATATAGAGCAAATTCTTGCTGGTTTCGAAAACCTGGACACCCGCGTTGAAGCCATAGACATCCTGACGGGGGAAGAAAAGCAGACTTTGCTCACGGCATTCAATGCTACGCAAAGAGAATTTCCACAAGATAAAACCATTCCCCAACTATTTGAAGCCCAGGTAGCACGCACGCCTCAGCATACGGCCTTGGTATACAAGGGAATATCGCTTACCTATGAGCAATTGAATGCATCGGCCAATCGGCTGGCGCACTTCTTACAAGGCGAATACGAGGCCAAGCCTGGAGACGTGATTGGGGTGCTTTCTGACCGCTCGGACCTCCTCATTACCGCGCTTTTAGGTACTATGAAAGCGGGTTGTGTCTACCTTCCGATTGATGCCAAGTATCCTGACGAGCGCATTCAGCACATGATCAAGGATGCCGGAGTGAAATATTTGCTGGTGCATTCCCAGTATTTTCCTAAACTCAGCAGCTTCTACGATATTCCTATGTTTGCGCTGGACTTCCAGCTAAACAGCCTGGAAACGCCTTCTACTAACCTGGAGGTTGCTACCACCGCCGTTGACTTGGCGTATATCATTTATACCTCTGGTTCTACCGGCCAACCCAAGGGCGTAATGCTCAATCACCAGGGATTTGTAAACATGATTGTTGACCAAATCCATGTATTTGGCATTTCTCCTGCTGACCGCGTAGTTCAGTTTGCGTCGGCTTCGTTTGATGCGTCCTTGTCCGAAATGTTTATGGCTTTGCTCCAAGGCGCTAGCTTGGTTATGGTCGAGCAGGAGGTGATTCAAGATACGCAGGCGATGCTGGGATACCTGAAAGAGAAAGAGGTAACCGTAGCTACCTTCCCACCGAGCTATCTGACGACCTTTAACCTGGATGACCTCCGCTTTTTGCGGGTACTTATTTCCGCTGGTGAAGCTGCCCATGCGAACAATCTGGCGTATTGCAGCCAGTTTGCCCAGGTATTCAATGCTTACGGACCAACCGAATGTTCGGTCTGCGTATCCATTTACCCAGTAAAGCCCACAGACAAAGGCCAGATCAACCTTCCGATTGGCAAGCCCATTGCGAATGTGCAGGTCTATTTGCTGGACCAAAATTTGGCGCTGGTGCCCAGAGGAATGAAAGGGGATATGTATGTGGCAGGTGCGGGTTTGGCCCAAGGGTATCTGCATGCGACTGAATTAACCGAAGAAAAATTTATTGCTAATCCCTTTGGCTCAGGAGGGAAACTGTACAAAACGGGCGATATAGCGCGCTGGTCGGTAGAGGGCAACCTGGAATTCCTGGGCAGGCAAGACGGACAAATGAAGCTGAGAGGCTACCGCATTGAGCCGGGAGAAATAGCGTCGGTATTAAATCAACATCCTGACGTGCAGGGCGCTTATGTTATGCAAGGCAAAGGCGATGAGCTAATTGCGGTGGTCGTACCCAGCCAGGAAGTCAAAGTAGAAGACTTGAATCAGTGGATGGGTCAGAAGCTGCCGGAATATATGATTCCGTCCCGAATTGTGCTACAGGATCGTTTGCCGCTTTCAGCCAATGGCAAAGTCGATAAAAAAGCCTTGCTCGAACTAATCGAAAGCTTAAATCAGGTTACTTCCAACTATGTTGCGCCAAGAAATGAGATGGAAAAGTTGGTGGCTACCGTGTGGCAATCGGCTTTAGGTCTGGATAAAATTGGGGTGTACGACAGCTTCTTTGCCCTCGGCGGCGACTCCATCAAAGGGATTCAGATTGTTTCCCGGATTTTTAAAGCTGGCTACAAGGCTACCTTGCAAGACTTATTCCGGCATCCAGTCATTGCCGAATTTGCCGCCTTGGTGAAACAGACTACCTTACTTATTGACCAAGCGCCCGTGTCGGGTGCGGTGCCGCTTAGTCCGGTGCAGGCCAACTTCTTCCAGTATAATTTACAACAGCCGCATCATTTCAACCATGCCGTGATGTTGTACATCGAGGAAGGATTGGCACCTACGGCAGTAGAAATGATTTTTGGCAAAATTCAGGAACACCACGATGCCTTGCGCCTTCGATTTACCCAAGAAGCAGGCTTGGTTTATCAGGAAAATGCTGATACTCAGTTGCCTTTGGCTATAGACAGACATGATTTAAGGAGCTGGAATGAGCAGGCCGAAGGAATGTCTGCCGTAGCCAAATTGGAAGCCTTGGCTGCCGAATTGCAAGGAAGCATTGACCTGGAAAAAGGCCCTCTGATGAAGATTGGCCACTATCATTTGGCCGATGGCGACCGAGTATTGATTGTGGTGCATCACTTGGCGGTAGATACGGTCTCTTGGCGGATATTATCAGAAGACATTGAGAGTTTGTATCAACAATACAAAAACGGCGAAACGCTTTCCTTGCCACTCAAAACGCACGCGTTCAAGGCATGGTCCGAGGGTTTGTCTGCTTACGCCCAAAGTGACGCTTTCCAGAAAGAAATCCCTTACTGGCAGCAAGTAGCGGCTGTAGAACCCACCGCTATTCCCAAAGATTTAGACGGAGGCAATTCCCTGAAAGATACGGCTGCCCTTTCCTTTGCCTTATCGAAAGAAGCCACGCAACAATTGCTTACGAAGGTAAACGATGCTTTTCATACCGAAATCAACGATGTTTTATTAACTGCCCTGGCCTTGGCCTATCAGCAGGCATTTGGTAAAAACAAACTCAGCCTTACGCTCGAAGGGCACGGTCGGGAAGACATCTTGCCTGATTTCAATAATAGCCGCACCGTGGGTTGGTTTACCAGTATGTATCCAATCGTGTTGCATGTAAACAACCAACAGGACCTGGGTCGGCAACTGAAAGAAGTAAAAGAATCGCTACGTCAAATACCGAACAAAGGCATCGGTTACCAAATCTGGAAATACTTGGCGGCAGATGAATACCGCAAGGATTTACCCATCAGCCACGAGCCTCAGATCAGTTTCAATTACCTCGGACAGTTCGATACCGACATAGCCGAATTGTCTTTTGACTTGGCCAAAGAATCCTACGGTTTTACCCAAGATCCCGAAGATATCCGTTTGGGCGAGTTGGAGTTTTCTGGAATGATTACCCATAACCAACTGTCAATCAATGTAGCCTACGGAAGCAAGCAGTTTTTGCCTGAGACCATTGCCAGCTTTTTGAAGCACTACGAAAACGCCTTACTCTCGCTCATCCAGTTTTGTGCATCGAAAGAAAAAGCGGAGTTTACGCCCAGCGACTTTACCTTCCAAGGCTTATCGATTGACCTGGTAGATCAGTTGACGGCGACGTATGCCTTAGAAGATGTGTATCCCTTATCGCCAATGCAGGAAGGGATGTTGTTCCAGGGAATCTTGAACCAAGCCTCTTCTTCCTACTTTGATCAAACTTCCTACCGGATTCATGGCCAGTTGAACCCCACCTTTGTAGAGAAAAGCTTGAACAATCTGCTGGAACGGCATGCGGTATTGCGGACCGTCTTTGTACACGACTTGCCAGGCCGGCCCGTACAAATCGTTTTAAAAGATAAAAAAGCGCGCTTCCGATTCGAAGATATCCGACACCTGGGCGATGCTGCGGCAATTGACCAATACATTCAGGAATTCAAGCACGAAAGCCTGAACAACACCTTGAATTTTGAAGAGAATATCCTGTTTCAGGTAGCGATGCTGCAAGTAGGGGAAGCCGAATTTGAGTTCATCTGGAGCTATCACCACATATTGATGGACGGATGGTGTATTCGGATTTTGGTGGCTGAATTTACCGAATTGTACAGCAGTTACCACGAAGGCCGGACCACTCAATTATTGCCCGTTCAGCCTTACAGTACCTTTATTCATTGGTTAGAACGCCAAGACCAGGAAACGGCAAAGGAATTCTGGACCCAATACCTGGCCGATTATTCCGCTACCGCGGTGGTGCCTCGCATGAAAGCATTGCCTACCCAAACGCATGACGGCTCGAAAAAACAACTGTTTGTCAAATTTGATAAAACAAGAACGCATCGCCTGACTTCCCTGGCGGGAGATAACCAGGTAACTGTAAATACCATTGTTCAAGCCATTTGGGGTGTTTTGCTATCCAAATACAACCACCGCAACGATGTCGTTTTTGGCACTGTCGTTTCTGGCAGGCCGTCGCAAATTGTAGGCGTAGAATCGATGGTAGGCTTGTTTATCAATGCCGTGCCCGTGCGCATTCGCTACCAGGCCGAAGACAGCTTCACTACTTTGTTGAAAGAATCGCAGGCGAAGGCAGTAAATGGGGAAGCGTATCACTACTATCCATTGGCCGAAGTACAAGCCCAGAGTGTATTGAAACAAGGCCTGATCGACCACTTGCTTACGTTTGAAAACTATCCGGTAGCCGAAGAAATTGAAGGCTTGATTCAGGAGAATCAGCAACAAGGCAATGGCGTGGAGCTGGAAATATCGAATGTAGACGTACACGACGAAAACCATTACGATTTCAATATCCTATTTGCGCTGAGTGCTGAGTTAACCCTGAAATTGGAATACACGCAGGTCTATGAAACAGCGTTTATCGAGGGTGTAGCCAGACACTTTAGCCACATCGTCGACCAGATTCTGGACAATCCTGAAGTGAACATCGGTAGCCTGACTATGCCCACGGCAGACGAAAGAAAGCAGTTGTTGGAAGAATTTAGCTCCGCAAAAACGGCCTATCCGCGTTCCAGCACTATTCAGCAACTATTTGAAGAACAGGCTGCTGCCACGCCAACTGCCACGGCGGTCGTGTTTGAAGGCGTTTCCTTGACCTATCAACAACTCAACGACAAAGCCAATGCCTTGGCGAATTACCTGCGGGAAAAACACCAGATTCAGCCCAATGAATGGGTAGGCTTGCTGGCCGACCGTTCAGAGGCGTTCATTGTAAGTCTGTTGGCTATTCTGAAGGCGGGTGCTGGCTATGCGCCGCTGGACCCTGCGTATCCAAAAGAACGCATCCGGTTAATGTTGGAGGATATTCGTCCGAAAATATTACTAACGCAGTCAGACTATTTATTCGATATTGATTATTACCAAGGCGAATTATTTGCCCTGGATGTTCAATTGGACGCTTTGGGTCAGGTGGCCGATAACCCGAACCCGATTAACCAAGCGACAGACCAAGCGTATGTGATGTATACCTCTGGTTCTACGGGCGTACCGAAAGGGGTAGTCGTCACGCATCGCAATGTGGTTCGGCTGGTGCGTAATACCAATTACATTGATCTGCACGCCGGACTGAAACTCATCCAAACCGGCGCGCTTTCTTTCGACGCGTGTACCTTTGAAATTTGGGGCATGTTGCTGAATGGGGGCGAGCTACACTTGTTGCCGCAACAAAAACTCATGGATATCCATGCCTTAAAAGCGGCTATGTTAGATCGGGACATTACTACGATGTGGTTTACTTCGTCCTGGTTCAACCAATTGCTCGACTTGGATGTGACCATGTTTAGCCAATTGAAGCACTTATTGGTAGGGGGCGAAAAACTGTCTCCTGAACACATTAACCGCGTAAGACGGGCCTATCCGAACCTGAAAGTAATCAACGGGTACGGACCTACCGAAAATACCACTTTCTCGATTTGCTACGTGATCGATGCCGATTACGAGACTTCTATTCCGCTGGGCAAGCCCATTGCCAACACGTCGGTGTATATTGTCGATGAAAACGGGCAACCGGTTCCAGTAGGCATTGAAGGGGAAATTTACCTGGGTGGCGATGGTTTGGCCAAGGGCTATTTAAACCAGGAAGCCTTAACCGCCGAAAAATTCATCGCCCATCCATTTGTGCCGGGTGAAGTAGTTTACCGGACTGGTGACATGGGTAAGTGGCTACCCGATGGAAAAGTAGAGTACGTAGGCCGGAGAGATGAGCAGGTAAAAGTGCGAGGCTACCGGATTGAAGCCGGCGAAATTGCCCACGTAGTGAAGCAGCATCCAGCCGTTCAGGACGTGAGTATTCAAGTGGTGAAGGACGAAACGGGCGATGCGTCCTTAGTAGGCGTACTCATTCCGACATTGGAAACTGCTTATACGGTAAAACAATTGGCGGCACTCAAAGAACAGAACGCGGACTTAAGTACATTGATGCTGCCCAACCGAATGGTGGTAGCCCAAAATAACCGGAGCGAAACGGAGTTCTTGTTCAAAGAAATTTTTGAAGACCATACCTATAATAAACATGGCGTAGAAGTCAAATCGGGCGATGTTATTTTTGACGTAGGTGCCAACATTGGCATGTTCTCCTTGTACCTGGGCTTGCATTACCCCGGCACAAAAATGTACTCGTTCGAGCCGGTGAAGCCCACATTCGAAACGCTGTCGGCCAATGCTGCCTTGTATCCGGTGAACATTCACCCCATCCATTGCGGGTTGTCTAACGAAGATCAGACGGTTCGGTTTGCTCACTACCCTTATAATACGGTTATGTCTGGTCGGTATGCCAGCGATAAGTCGATTGATAAGGACATTCTGGTTGGCTACTTTAACAAGCAGCAAGAGGATGAAAAAGAGAAGGTAACGACGGCGCAAATCAGTGAAATGCTGGAAGAACGGATGCAGGTAGAGTATTACGACTGCCGCCTCCGCCGCCTGTCCGATGTGATCCGCGAAGAGGGCGTAGAAAGAATTGACCTGTTGAAAGTAGACGTAGAGAAAAGCGAGTTGGATGTACTGCTGGGAATTGACGAGGCCGATTGGGCGAAAATCCGGCAAGTTTCCATGGAAATTCACGACATCGACGGAACACTCCAGAAGATCGTGGACTTGATGGAACGCCACGGATTTAGCTACTATGTGGAGCAGGAGGATATGCTGGAAGAAACGCATTTGTACAACATTTATGCCACCAAAAATGGCATTGCCGCTAAAAATGTACACACCTTGCCGCCAGACCTGGCTTTCGATATCCCCGGCCGCTGGACCACGGCAGAAGGCTTAACTCAGTCGTTGAAAGCGCATTGCGAGCTGAGCCTTCCAAGCTATATGGTTCCGACTGATTTTTATGTGGTCAATCACTTCCCGCTGACCGAGCACGGTAAAGTAGATGTGAAGAAACTCTTAAGCTTAAGCAGCCTTCATGCGCAGAAGACGGAGGGATTCGTGGCAGCTACCGACGAAATTGAACAGACCTTGGTAGAAATATGGGAAGAAGTGCTAGGAAAAGAAGGCATCGGTGTTCGCACGAACTTCTTTGAGATTGGTGGACATTCCCTCAAAGCCATTCAGGTAGTTTCGCACATTGCGAAGCGATTGAATACCAAGCTAGAGCTGGGAAGCATCTTTGCCACGCCAACCATTGCCGAACTGGCCGAAGAAATCCGGGGAAGTGCCAATGAAGCCTATCAAAGCATTCCGACGTTGGAAGAAGCACCTTATTACGACCTTTCTTTTGCTCAAAGACGCCTGTGGGTAACCTGCCAATTTGAGAAAGAAAATATTGCCTACAATATGCCAGGGGCGATTCGACTCAAAGGCGTCCTTAATGTAGAAGCTTTTGAACGAGCCTTTGCCGCTGTTATAGACCGCCACGAAAGCTTACGCACCACTTTTTGTCAAGTGGAAGGAGAGCCGAAACAGAAAATACATAGCCGGGAAGCCTTGGGGATAAAGCTGAAATATGAAGATTTGAAAGGCCTGGCTAATCAGGATGCCTTGGTAAAAGCGCAAGTGGAAGCGGAAGCCTCGGCCCACTTTGATTTAGAAGAAGGCCCCTTGGTACGGGCTAAGCTACTGGAATTGGAGGCTGACTCGTACGTGTTGCTGTTTATGATGCACCACATAATCTCCGATGGCCGTTCATTAGAGGTATTGATTAACGACTTCTTAACGGCTTACGCTGCCTTTAGTCAGGCAATGGAAAATCCGCTCCCGCCGTTGCGGATTCAATACAAGGATTTTGCTGCCTGGCATAACCAACAAGTAACGGGAGACAAACTCAAAAAGCATCGCCAGTATTGGAAGGAGCAATTAGGGGGCGAACTACCCGTACTGGCCCTGCCAACCGATTTTCCCAGACCAGCAATAAAGACGAACAATGGAAATATGGTCGCGTTTGGGATGGATAAAATCGTGAGTGCCGGCCTTTTTAACTTAGCACAGGAGTCGAGTAGCAGCTTGTTTATAGTCATTCAGGCTACCTTTAAGGCCTTGCTATTTCATTATACCAAGCAAGATGATATCATTATCGGTTCGCCCATAACGGGAAGGGAGCACCTGGATCTGAACGACCAAATTGGGTATTTCCTCAATACACTCGCATTGCGGACTCGGTTTGATGGGGCAGATACTTTTGCCACCTTGCTCAATAAAGTAAAAGCTGATACCCACAAAGCCTATCAGCACCAGCTTTATCCATTCGACTTATTGCTCAATGATTTGAATCTGAAAAGAGATCCGAGCCGAAGCATCTTGTTCGATGTAGGCTTTAACCTGAACCGCGAAGACGAAGCACTGACGGAACAAAATCATGCGTTCAAGGCATTGGATATCTCGAACCTGAGCATGGATTTTGGTACAGTTAAAACGGATCTGTGGTTGAATGCTTTTGAAGAAAAGGAATACGTAGGGTTTAGCCTTGAATACAACACCGATTTATTCAACGTAGCCTTTATTGAAGCCTTCATTTCCGACTACCAATTTCTGTTAACGAAAGTCGTCGAAAGCCCAAAGATTCCTTTGAAGGAGTTGACTGCCTTCATAGATGCGCACCACGAACAATGCTTGAAGTCGAAGCAAGCCGCCGCCGCCAGCAGCAACTTAGCACAGCTCTTGAATTTGGGTGCGTCGGGCAAGTTTTAACGGTTTCGTATGGGCACCCGGATGGCGATCCGTCTTGCGGGTGTCCTTCGTGCCGTTGTTGCTCCAGCTGCGTAGCGTAGGGTTTAAACCCTACGCTACGCAGCTGACTACACGACCAAATTAGTTCTTTATCCTGCCGTTGTTGGTGTTTTCCACCAACAGCTCTAGACAGAAGGAGAGGAAAAAAAGTTGTTGGTGGAAAACACCAACAACGGCACGAAAAATCTAACAACCTAACACCTAAAACACCTAACCATATGGATACCACAAAATTATATATGAAGCAAAATATTCAGGTAGAGCCGCTGATTAATCAGTGGTATGCTTGGATACATTTGGTGCCGCCTGCTACCGCCGCATTGAACATTGTTAACCGGCATTTAACGCTGATGACTTCTTATGTCAATTCACCGATGATGCATGCGGCAGCGGTGAAGAACCCAGAAATGCGGGGCGGGCCTTTTATTGACTTGGATGGGAAGCGGGTGGCCGAGGTGAAAGCGCTGTTACAGGAAACCAAGGCCAAAAGTCAGCTATTGCAGGAGTTTGCCAAAGGAGTAAAGGAATTAAATCAGTTATTGAAAAGTAAG
The DNA here is from genome assembly GCA_040385915.1 of Bacteroidota bacterium. Lineage (GTDB taxonomy): Bacteria > Bacteroidota > Bacteroidia > Cytophagales > ES-bin-26 > ES-bin-26. Next base: position 1,494 of record JAZKGK010000055.1, on the reverse strand, counting down.
GCCAAAGGCTTTTCGATGGAAGCCTTGTACGGGGAAGTTCCGGAGATTTTACGGGGCTACGTAGAGCTGTGTTATGACATGAACCACAACCCTTCCTTCCGGTTTTTTGAAGCCTTGTTGTACAAAAGCCCATTCTATCGTCCAGATTTTCAGGGCATCGCCTTGTCGCCGATTGTTACCGATGGCGACCGTCCCTTTATCCTGAGTACGCCCCGCCTCGAAGACGCTAACGTGCTACACCTGCCCATTCCGTTTGCACATCCGGGCGTGGATGAGTTATTTAAAATGAAGAAAGTGCCGCAAACATTCGACTACATCCTTGACAAGATGGGCGAGGCCATCACCGACGAAAGCCTTTTCCGTTCGTTTTTTACCGAGGAAGCCCCACCAGCTTACGAGAAATACGAAGGAGATAGCATTCGGATTCGCTATTTCGGGCATGCCTGTATCCTGGTCGAAACCAAAGAGGTGAGCCTTTTAATCGATCCGGTGCTGAGCTATACGTATGAATCGGATATTTCGCGGTACACGTACCAGGATCTGCCCGATACGATTGATTATGTGCTGATTACCCATGGCCATCAGGACCATATCCTGCTCGAAACCATGCTGCAAATTCGCCATAAAGTCAAAAATATCATCATTCCCCGCAATGCGGACGGCTACTTGCCGGATCCTTCCCTTCAACTGGCTTTACAACAGTTGGGCTTTAAAAACACCATCATCGAGTTACGGGACTTGCAGGAAGTACCCATTCCTGGCGGAAAAATAACCGGCATTCCCTTCTTGGGCGAGCACCACGATTTGGCCGTGCAAAGCAAAACCTGCTACCTGATTGAACTCGATGGCCGCACCATACTCTCGGTGGCTGATTCGTGTAATCAAGAGCCCAAGCTGTACGAAAAAGTGTACGAGGTGATTGGCGATGTAGACGTGTTGTTTTTAGGCATGGAGTGCGACGGAGCCCCCGCGTCATGGGTATATGGTCCGCTGTTCCCCGAACCACTCGAACGCGAAGCCGACCGCTCGCGCCGGGGAAGAGGGTGCAATTACAAGGAGGGAATGGATTTACTCGACCGGTTCCATTGCAAGGAAGTGTATGTCTACGCCATGGGAAATGAGCCCTGGCTTCGCTATATGCTCGACGTAGTGTATACCGATGAATCCAATCCTATTGTGCAGTCAAACAAGTTGCTGAAAGAATGCCAAACCAAGGGCGTTATGGCTGAACGACTATTCGGAGAAAAAGAGCTAATGGTAGGAGTGCAGTTAGCAGTTAACAGTTAACTCATCAGCACATCAGCCCCTTTCCATGACGGCATCAATCTATTCTAACTTAAGTACTGATTCAGCATTAGTTTGCATGATTTACTTTGTAATAGACTGACAAAAAGGCTAATCCCTAACAACTAATCTCTAACATCTGATTGCTGGATATTTTCTTTTTGGATGCTACCTACATCCCCCTAACCCCCTTCAAAGGGGGAATTCGTG
>JAZKGK010000054.1:3237-14253 GCA_040385915.1 Bacteroidota bacterium | reverse complement strand
CTGAGAACTTCGGAAATCTATTGGATTTAGGAAAATGCTTTAACATTGCAAAAAACACAATATGAATCTAGATAATTATATCCAGTGTTTAGTTGAAAAATATCAAGATAGTCGGGTGAAAAAAACATCAGATTACTTTGCAGTAAGATAATCCTATTCAAACATTTAAAATTATTCACCATGGCATCTGATAAAAAAGAATATGATGTCTTTAAAGGATTATTAAGTGGGGATCAAGTAAATACGCTTGAAAGCGAAACGATTTTAGCGTGTGTAGCCGAAAAGAGCTTATCTGATTTGGGGAGTGCTGATTTGGTGTATGTCTTACACGATCCTTGTGATATTCGCAAGCCTTATGCTTCTGATATGGAAGATTTGGGAACGGTTTTGTCTTTACAAAAGGCCGTTGTGAAAGGGTATTCCAGTTTTAATAGTGTGGCGGTAACTCCTGATAAACAACAAGTTCACCTGCTATCGAGTACAGTATATAGCAATACACAGGCTAATTATGTGAGCCAAGAACACTTACACTTGATTGAAAGTGACACCAGTAAAATAGCCGTTTTACGCAATAAAAAAGGAAATCAAGTCAAAGAGGAAGAACGGGCCTTAGTGCTGGCAGATACCTACCGGAATGGGGCCAAGATTGCCCAACAACAGATAAGTGAAAGCAGTATTTTATTAAAAAGAGACCAGCCCGGTCGCCTTGTTTGCCACGTTTTAGACCGCGAATTTGATGATGAGGCTGTTTTTGAGCAAGTGGAAGCCTTGCGCGATTCATTCGTCATTCGCCTCAAGCTAAATCGATTATCTAATGAAACGCAGGCAGTCTATACTCCCAAGGGGAAGATTTCAACCAAGATAAAATATATTAAGCTCATCGATAAACAGTTTGCCCATCAAGCCGATTTCTTGATTGAAAAACTGGATATTAAAGGAAAAATATATCCTCAAGTGAATTGCCTGGTAGAATGGGAAAAACTAAGCATTTCAGGCAAAAGTTATACTGTCCTTCGCATCACTTTGAGCTGTGGGGGACAGGCCTTGTTTCAACACCCTATGCTATTGCTCACCAATCGGGTCATTGAGAATGCTGACCAAGCCCGGCAGGTGTATAAGACTTATATTTTAAGGTTTAAGATAGAAGTCATTTTTAGGTTTCTCAAACAAAATATGGGTTGGGAAACTTTTCAGGTACGGGATTTTAATGCTATTGCTAATCTTTTAGCCTTAGCTTTTTTTCTGGTAGGCTATTTTAAAGAATTAGAGGAAGAACTTACTAAACACCCCTTAGCCTCTTTCTTATGTAAATTAGCCTTGTCCAAGGGAAAAATTACTGTCTTTTTTCTACTCCAAGGGCTTGAGAAACTCATTGGTTATCAAGAAGTAATCCAATGGATGAAACAAGAAAATATTACCCACCAGCAGGTCACTGAACTAATTGATGAACTTGGATTACAAAAACAATGATACTTCTCCGAAGTTACCAGCAAGTAGAATTAATTCAGGATATTTACCTTTAATTCATCTAATACCTGATAGCTAATTACTAATACCTATTCATCAAGTACTTAGCTAGCCAGCAATAAATTAACGACGTTTTTGAAAATACTAACCTACTGATAATCAATTAGCACATCATCACATCTTCTAATTAGCACATCTATAAATTATGCGCCTATTTGTTTTCGTTGGTTGGCTCGTTCCCTGTCTCTTGCCTTATATTGGTTATGGACAAACGTTTGTTCCTGCAATTAACCGTACGCCCATCAAAATACAGATATATTATGATTCCAATCCTACTCAGATAAAGGAAGAATTGTATGTAATTCTGGATACCTGCGAAGTGTTACATGGGCCGTACGTCAAGTATTATCCCAGCGGTAAAGTAGCCGTTCGTGGCGCGTTTCAATTCGGCAAGAAAGATAGCGTGTTTACTGAGTATTATGAAAATGGAAATAAGAAAATAGAAGTAGGGTATAAAGATGATCTTAAAGAAGGGAACCTGCTGGCATACAGTGAAAAAGGTGCCCTTGTGCAGCAGGGAGTTTATACAAAGGATAAGCTGAGAGATTATTTCAAAACGTTTTATAGCAATGGAAAGCGCAAGTTGGAAGGTAAGTTTGTGAATGGAAAACCCGAAGGCTTAGTAAAAGAATATTATGCCAATGGGCAATTGAAGGAGGAAATGAACTATGCCAATAATCAGTTGGAAGGGGTAGGGAAAACGTACTATGAAACGGGCGTGTTGCGTACAGAGGCCAATTATAAGAAAGGCGCACTCAGTGGATTAATGAAGAACTATTTCCCCAACGGCAAACTACACACTGAGTATTACAGCGAAGATGGCAAGAAAAAGGGCTATTCGCGTACTTACACAGACAAAGAAGTGCTGGTGATGGAAAACCAATACAAGGATGGGGTGCTGGAAGGAGAAACCAAAAGCTATTATGACGATGGTTTACTCAAACACACACTCAATTACCGCAGCGGCATCAAAGTAGGCACATCACAGCTATATTATCCCAATGGTAAACCGCAGGAAACCATCGTGTATAGCAACAATGCACAAAATCGTACTATCCAGACTTTCTATCCCAATGGGAAGCCCAATCTGCTTAGCCAGTTTGAAGAAAGCAAGCCCGCTGAAACCTGGAAGTCGTATTATGAGAGCGGCCAACTGAAATTTGAGGAAGTCTACCAGGAGGGAAAGCTGGATGGAAAGCGGCTTGTTTACCACGAAAATGGCTCTTTGCAAGCGGAAGAGTTGTACTTGGCTGGCAAAAAGCAAGGCTTGATCAAAACGTATTATCCGGCAGAAAACGCGAAGACCGATACCCAAAATAAGCCATCGTCGCCAGGACTGGGAAAGCAAAAAACGGAAGAGACTTATGTAAAAGGCCTGCGACACGGATTATACAAAACCTTTTATCTGAGTGGGAAGTTGGAGTCGGCTGGCCAATATTACAACGAGAAGGAGCACAGCAAGTGGAACTACTTCGATGAAAAAGGAAAAATCACCCAAACGCACATATATAAGTATGGCGTTTTGCAGAAATAAGCTAGCTGCCATCCATCCTCATTCAGCCGTCAGTAATTCGCAGGAATGATGGCAACTTTAGCGACAGCATAAAAAGCAAACGGCGACTAAAAGTCGCCGTTTGCTTCGCATAAAACCTAATTCTAAATCCTAAAATTCAAAGAGTGTACTCATCAGGCTGTCAAAATCCGTGACTGAGTTATGTTTTTTATCTCCCGTTGCCATGATCATAATTTTACAATGGCTGGGTATATTGTCTACGCAAATATATTCCAGGGTTATTGGCCCTTTGTATATGCCAGCACGCCCTTTACGCATTTGCTTAGGAGAGTTCTGTAAAAAATACTTATCGGTTGCCTCCACGTGCCACGTATGATCGCTCAGCTCGCGGTAGGAGTGGTGCAACTGATAGCCTAACTCCAATAATCGGTTTTTGAGGTATTCAAAATAATATTGAGATTCTATTCCCTTGATATCTTTTCCGAAAACCAGCGTAATACCGCAGGCAGCGTCAGTGTTAAAAAAATGTAGTCTGTTAAACCAAGCTCCTCTGCATTCTACCGTCTCGTAGGCATTTATTACCGATCGGTTAATCACTTTGTACCTGCCATTCATTATCCACCTCACATACGCCAGCCGATCTCGGTGATTACGTTTCCTCAACTCACTCACCATGGAAAAACCTTGGTTGAGTGCATAAGGAATAAATAACCGTCCTAAAACATTCTCTGCAAAATACATAAATCTAATACTGCGTTTTAGGGAATAGCTAGCTGCGCTGGAAGCGATGTTTCCGATGGGTCAAAATTCGGAAGCGTTGAGGAGAAAAACAGGTTGAAGAACGCCGATATATTACGTGACTATAGTAAGGGTCAATTATGTAAGGAATAAAGCGCATTATTGCGGTTACAATCGCTCAATTGCCTCGTAAAGCGCAGAATCCATCTCAGAAAAGCGTTTAAGTACCGTATTCATAAATTCTGAGTCAAGTAACTTTTTCACGTCTTCTTCAACGGATACATCTAATTCACTCACTTTATAGGTCTGTTCTAACATACCCATTTCTATTTTAATGATGAATTTACTATTCCAGGCGAACAGGGTGATCTTGCAATGGGGGTGGGGAATGTCGGCTATAACACGCATAGGGTGGGTAGATGTGCGGATTAGTGGATTAGTGGATGTGCAGATTGGTGGATGTGTAGGTTTGTAGAGGATTATTGTTTTATCCGCACATTTACACATCCACCCACCCATCCATCTATTTGGCTTCTTCTTCTACAATTATTTTGAGGATTTTGTCACCTTGGCGGAGTTCGTCTATCACTTCGAGGCCTTCTACTACTTTGCCAAAGCAGGTATGGTTACGATCTAAGTGTGAAGTGTTGGCGCGGCTGTGGCAGATAAAAAACTGTGATCCACCCGTATCGCGGCCAGCGTGAGCCATGGAAAGCACGCCCCGGTCGTGGTATTGGTTGCCGCCGGTAAGTTCGCACTTGATATGGTAGCCAGGGCCGCCTCTGCCCGTTCCGGTAGGATCGCCACCCTGAACCATAAAGTTTGGAATGACACGGTGGAAAATAAGTCCGTCGTAAAAGCCTTTTTTAGCCAAGTCAACGAAGTTTTTTACCGCGATAGGAGCATCCTGGTCGTAGAATTCAATTTTCATTACGCCCTTTTCGGTTTGCATTTCAGCTTTTGTCATGAGAGTATCTTGTTCTTCTGGTGAGTATTAATATGAGTTTGTAACAAGGCGCAAAGCTAAATGCTTAGCCACACATTCAACTACCTTTTTAACAAAATATGTTTTATTAGCGATTAGGGCTAATACGCCATAGTGTTAAGCAAATGTGAAGGCACAAAAAAACCTGACCCTTTAACAGGTCAGGTTTGCATTAAATAAGTCTACATACTGCTAGCAATTATCTTATAGTTGTCTTTTTCTTTTTCTTATAAATCAAAGGCAATAACTTAGCGCGTCTTTTTTTAGCCCCTTTTGCCTTGACTCTTCCCGTCTTTACCATGAGCGATGCGTTTACTAGCATGGCCACTACAGCAGCAAATAATACTAGTCCGGCAAAATGGATGGGGTAAATCACATTTGCCACCAGTAATCCAATCATTAACAACAAAAACAGTCCGAAAGCTGCCGTAATAACCCAACCCAATCTCATTGTATTCATTTCATTACCATTTTGATGTCCATACATTTTTACTTGACAAAAAAATTGATATTCCTTATTTAATTTTGTGTTAAACAAAGATATGAAAAATTAACAAAAAAATAACAATTAGGTAACAATCAAATTTCTAATAAATTTCAAACATATGCTGTATAGGGTAGGAGAGAAGGAGCAAAGTAGAAAAGGCTAGGATTAATTACGCTGAAAACGCGGCTCATTGATGTGTGCAACGGATCCCAACACGATCAGGTATTGCGCCAAACTGTAGGTAGTCATAATAATGACAGACGATACAGGAACAGCAGCAATGAATTTATCTACCGCAAGAACTGAATCGGAAACAATAAAAAGCATCGCGCCTGAAAAAATAAGGCGAAAGCTGTAGGCAGAACAGCGCCCAGAGCGATTAAGCGCAAATATGCCCATGCCCAGTAAGGCGAGTGTGTATACAAATACTGGAATTTTCAGCTCGCCTAGGCGCGAAAATAGCCAGGCATACAGGCTTAGTCCGTATGCCAGGAAAGGCACCAATGACCAAGGATTTTTCTGAACGAAAGAGGTTTCAGGTTGATGCCTGCTAGATAAATGATAAGCTATAATGTAAGCGATGTGCGCCAAGAGGAAAGATGCCAGCCCCAGCGGAAAGTACAAAGGGCGTACCCCATCGAACATCAAAAAAACGTCGCCAGCCAGTGAAAAAACCAGCCCCACTTGTATCCAAGTCGCAAAGCGGCTATAAGCTGCCCGCGTTTGCTGATAAAAGAAAAGCGAAAGACTGATAACAATCAGAGGCTTACAGATAAAATGCAGCAGTGGATTATCCAAGATGCGACTCAATAATTCGCCCGCTACAATCAGGCTAAATATGATTCGGAACAATGGAGGAGACATAATACATAGGTGTTTGGCTGTGAATATTCAATTCGCCCGTCATCAACCCGGTATTGCCGGCTCAGAAGAGGCAACCCAAAGGCGACGCAAACGAGCTAGCCAGGCAGCAGAAATTAACCAGAAGCCAACCAGGACAGGAATAAGCAACGCAGAAGGAAGGTGTTCTTTTACCAAAAAGCCAATGACCAGACAGGACACCGTTAAACGTAACCATTCTAGCAGATATACCCAATTGCGTAGCTCAAAAAGACCTCCGCAGTGCATAATAGCCCAAATGATTAATAAAGAAGACAGTGCTTTAGTGGTTAAGTCGAGCTTGCCCACGGTAAACAAAAAGACCGACGCACCAACCAATGTCACGACAAATTGAAACAGCACGTAATAGTTAAGTGGCTTCGGTGAGCTGGGATCGTACTTGCGGTAAAGCGTCCGATCTACTTCCGGAATGGGAATCGGGCCGCCCATATAAGCGGGTCGCCAGCCGGGAGGCATAAAAAGCACTCGGATTTTGTCTTTCCAGTAGGGCGTTTCTTTAACCAATTGTGCCAAATCCACGTAGTGTTGTAGGTTTGCCCACACCGGATTCCAGCTACTGATGGGCTTGGTAATGCCGTACACGGGTTCTTCTTCCTCTTGCTGGAAAGTGCCAAACATACGATCCCAGATAATGAGTGTACCCGCGTGGTTTTTGTCGATATACTTCGGATTTACGCCGTGGTGTACCCGGTGGTGCGAAGGCGTATTGAATATCCACTCCAGCCAGCCCAATTTCCCAATGGTCTTGGTATGAATCCAGAACTGATAGAGGGTTACCAGCGCCGAAATGGTGACGAATTGAATGGTCTCGAAGCCGATAAGGGCAAGGGGAAGGTAAAAAGCGAACGAAAACAGCGCTTGGAATGAACCTTGCCGCAAGGCGACCGAAAGATTGTATTCTTCGCTTTGATGATGTACGACGTGCCCGCCCCAGAATAAGCTAATCTCGTGGCTGTAGCGATGAAACCAGTAGTAGAAGAAGTCGACTGCCACGAATAAGAGGATGCTGGTAAGCCAGGTATTAGGAATGTTGAACCAGGCATAATGCTCGTAAAGGTATTGGTAGATGCCTACCACAATCAATTTCATAAAAATACCTGCCACCTGCGAAGCAATACCGCAACTGATGTTAGTCAAGGCATCATTGAGTCGGTACACTTTTTCATCCCGGAAGCGATCAATCACTAGCTCTATCCCAATCAAGAGAAAGAAGATAGGAATGGATAATACGATCGGATTCAAGTTCATAGGTTAGGGGTTTTTGTCCGATGATTAGAGAAAAATTAATAAACTGCTTTGTATTCGTGTTGGTGAGCTTTGGCTTTTTGTAGTATCATATCAGCCGCTTTCTCGGCAATCATAATGACCGGCGCATTGGTATTTCCAGACACAAGAGTAGGCATAATAGACGCATCTACTACCCGCAGATTTTCCAGGCCGTGTACTAGTAGTTGGGCGTTTACTACCGAAAAAGTATCGGTTCCCATTTTGCAAGTGCCAACCGGGTGGTAAACGCTTTCCAGCGTTCGTCGAATATGTATCCTGATTTCCTCGTCCGTTTGCGCATTTTCGGGGTAATGCAAGCGAGAGCGATAAGGAGCGAAGGGCTTGGCGAGGAGAATTTCCCTTGCGGCTTTAAATCCCCTTATCAACGTGTGCATATCTTCTGCATGCTGACAATAATTCGGTTGAATCAAGGGCGCATCCAGCGGATTAGCCGACCGCAAGCCAACGAAGCCGCGACTTTTAGGCTGAAGCAAAGTGGGCAGAACAGTAAAGCCGTGCGTTTTCGGATAAGTTTTCAGGTTGTACAGATCAATGCCATAGTCGCCGACATGTATGGGAGCAAAATGCAGTTGGACATCGGGTCGATCCAGGCTTGGCATCGTCTTAATGAATGCATTCGCCTCTAATGGACTACATGTAAAAGGGCCTTTTTTGAATAACAGGTAATTCAATAAATTAGGAATTGTTTCGGCTCTGTTGAATGAAATCGGCTGGGTACAAAGGCAGCAAACGGGATAGAACAGGTGATCTTGGAGGTTTTTACCTACGCCTGGTAAGTCTAGTCGGACGTGAATTTTGTGTTTTTGCAAATCTTCTGCCGCCCCAATGCCCGACAACAGCAGCAATTGAGGCGAATTGAATGCCCCTGCCGCCAGAATAACTTCCTGCCTGGCATGAACTGTTAGGGTAGCATCGCCAACCGAGTATTCAACCCCCACTGCCCGATGGTTTTCCAGCAGAATGCGCTTTGTGTGTGCTTTGGTAATCACTCGTAGGTTAGGCCGATGCAGTACTGGTGTGAGATAACCAGCCGCAGCACTGTGCCTTTGCCCGTTTTTGATCGTAAATTGGAGCATGCTGGCACCTTCCTGCGCTGCGCCGTTGTAATCAGTATTTACCGGAAAGCCGCATGCGTGGCTGGCCTCAACAAAAGTACGTCCTAACGGGGTAGTATAAGGGGCATAAGAAACGTGCAAGGGGCCGCCTTTTCCGTGGTATTCGTTGGAAAAATCTGCATTGTCTTCGGCTTTGATAAAATAGGGCAGCACGTCTTGGTATCCCCAGCCTTCATTACCCAGTTTTGCCCAATCATTATAATCTTCCTTATTGCCCCGAACGTACGCCATGGCATTGGTAGAGCTACACCCGCCCAGCACCTTGCCCCGGGGTTGGTACATAGTCCGGTTATCGACATAAGCTTGGGCTTCAGTATGATAGGCCCAGTCTAGCGGACTGCGGTGTAGTTTGACATAGCCGCCGGGGGTATGCACCAGAAACTGATTGTCCTTTCCACCAGCTTCCAAAAGCAATACCTGGTTGGCTGGATTTGCGGAAAGGCGGTTTGCCAGTACACAACCTGCCGAGCCAGCCCCTACAATGATGTAATCGAACTGCATAATGGATGACGTAGAGGATTTGTAATAAAGTTACACAGATTTTCAATCCATAGTGTGGGCAGATAGCAATTATCAATTTAGGCAAATATGGCAGCTAAATGGCATATTTTTCAATCAGGTCAGCGGCAAGTTGGGGAAGGCCAAGGCTGCCTTTGGCTTCGATCAGGTGCAAGTTAGGCCGCGAAGCTATATCAGGTAAGTGCGGATCAATCAGGTATTTGGGCACGTGTCGCGGTACGTAGTCAATCAGCCCGGCAGCGGGATACACGAGTAAGGATGTGCCTACTACGATAAAGATATCGGCTTTGCTGGCTTCTGTGGCAGCAACCTCCATCATGGGCACCATTTCGCCGAACCAAACGATGTGCGGGCGTAGTTGGAAGCCTTTTTCACACATGTCACCCAGGTTTAGTTCCCAGCCTTCGATGTCATAAATCAGATTCTTATCTACTGTACTGCGTGATTTGAAAATCTCCCCATGTAAGTGAATCACTTTAGAAGAGCCAGCCTTCTCGTGCAGGTTGTCTACATTCTGAGTCACAATGGTAACATCGAAGTGCTTTTCCAATTTCGCCAGTGCTAGGTGCCCAGCGTTGGGTAGGGCGTTGATGCCCGTTTTGCGCCGCTGGTTATAAAAGTCCAGTACCAGTTGAGGGTTGCGCAACCAGCCTTCAGGGGTGGCAACATCTTCTACCCGATGCCCTTCCCATAAACCATTGGAATCGCGAAAGGTGGCAATACCACTTTCTGCACTCACCCCCGCCCCCGATAAAATGACAATCTTTTTCATAGGTCAATGAATATAATAGAAGGGGTAAGATAGTACTCTTGCGGAAAGAAGTAAAGGTAGGTGGATTAAAATTAATGGTTAAAAGCTATAGGAATAATTCATCCACCAGTAATTCTCTCGTTCCAGCATTGTTCATTGTTCATGCCTCATTGTTAACTGTTAATTAATACCTTTGTTAGGTATAAAAAAATCTTTATCCGCTTACACTAAACTTATATGAGGCAGCCTAATGTGGTGTTGAAAGAAATCCAGCAGTTGGATGCGTTGTTGAATGGTTCGCGCGAACTACAATACCGGTTTCCTGCTGATGTTACCCTGTCAGCCTCCATTGATCAACACCAGCAACGCAAACTTGGCCTGCTCCATGAGCTAGAAGAGAGTCTGCGGCATTTTGATCGCCATTCGGTGCGTTTTGTGTTTACTAATGCTACCGAAACGGTAGCGCTGGAAACCGTGACGACCAATTTGCAGCGATTTAAGCTACTTATAGACAAGGCTTACGCCCGCATTACCCAGGATCGAAAAACCCATTTGCCCCTGTTTTTCAATACTATTTATAGTGGTTCTTTTGGCATGTTGCTCTCCACCCCCTTTGAAGAAGAGCTATTTCACCGGGAATATGATGCCACCTTCGACTTTGTGATCGGTACTATTCACCACATTGTATCCCAAGGAGATGCGGGCATCGGGCAATACATTAAAGACACGATGAAGGACGACAAGCAGCTTATTAAGCGGTTTGCTAATTTCTTTCGCTCCCTGGCCGATACCCGGAAATCTATTCGCATTGGCTGGTATTCGCCCAATCAGGCTGGCCGCATTGTGGAGCTGGATTATCACCAGGCTGACCGCTTATATAAGCTATTCCAAGAGCAGGAGAGATTTGAAGAGGAGAAGATGCAGCTGTACGGCACGATCAAAGGCATCAGCCTTATTCGATTCTATATTGAATTTAAGCAAGACCTTCATTCCAAGCAGTTTATCAAAGCTCACTTTGCCGAAAGCCTGGCGGAAGAAGTAAAAAAAGGAATGGATCGGCATGTGTTAGCGCAATTCAACATCCGCAGCGAACTCAATGAGGTGACCGAAGAAGTAGTGAAAAGATACGAATTACTTTCTCTCAACATCCAACCCAATACCCTCGAACTGTTCAGCCCAAGAGCAATGAACAAT
>JAZKGK010000054.1:0-3137 GCA_040385915.1 Bacteroidota bacterium | reverse complement strand
TGTTAACTGTTAACTGATTTTCCCTATGATACCTAAGCAAGCAAGAATACTAGTGGTAGATGATGACCCCGATGTACTCATTGCCGTTAAAATGTTATTAAAACCTGAGGTAAAAGAAGTCGTTACCGAAAAGAATCCGGAGCACTTGCTTTCGTTGCTGTCCAAGGAAAAGTTTGACATCATTATGTTAGACATGAACTATAAAAGTTCTCTGAACACTGGTAACGAAGGATTTTATTGGTTAAGAAAGATATTGGATCACGACAAAGAGGCCATTGTGGTCATGATTACAGCGTATGGGGATATTGAGACGGCGGTGCGTTCGCTCAAGGAAGGAGCGACTGACTTTGTGCTGAAACCCTGGCGCAACGAGAAACTGCTGATAACCATTGCCGATGCTTTGCAAAAGCCATCGACTAAAGGCAAGAAAGAAACAGGTAATGGCACAAGAGCTGCCGCCCTGACTAACACCAGCTTTACCGACCTGAACCTGATTGGCGCGTCTGAGGTGATGCAGGAGGTGTTTTATAAAATTGACAAAATTGCGCCTACCGATGCCAATGTCCTGATTTTGGGCGAAAATGGGACGGGTAAGGAGTTGATAGCACAAGCACTGCATCAGAAATCGTTGCGAGCCAATAAACCTTTCGTGTCCGTAGATTTGGGCTCGCTCACAGAAAGCTTGTTTGAGAGTGAATTGTTTGGCCATAAAAAAGGCGCTTTTACCGATGCCCGCGAAGACCGCGCTGGTAGGTTTGAGTCTGCCAACGGCGGTACGTTGTTTCTGGATGAAATTGGCAATATTTCCTTGTCGCAGCAAGCCAAGCTGCTCACAGTGCTGCAAAACAGGCAGGTAATTCGCTTGGGCACCAACCAGCCCGTGCCGATTGATATTCGCCTCATCTGTGCTACCAACGTCCCTATTTATGAACTAGCTTCAGAATCCCGCTTTCGAAAGGATTTGATTTATCGCATTAATACGGTGGAAGTTACGTTGCCTCCCTTGCGCCAGCGGGGCGAAGATATTTTGATGCTGGCTCAGCATTTTGCCAAAGTGTATGCCACTAAGTATCGGAAGTCTCCCGTACGCTTTGAAGAACAAACCTTAAAAAAACTCAAGCAATACGCTTGGCCTGGCAATATCCGTGAACTACAACATGCAGTGGAGCGGGTGGTGATTATGGCCGAAAGTGACGTGTTACAACCCAAGGATTTTGCTTTTTCGCCCTTGGAAGCGTTACCAAAAGCGGTCGAAGCGCCTCAGGATTTAAGGTTAGACGAAATTGAGAAAATCACCATTCAACGGGTGATTGACAAGCACCAGGGCAATATTACCAAGGCAGCCAAAGAGTTGGGCATTACCCGCACTGCCCTCTACCGGAGATTAGGGAAGTATGATATTTAGCTTTTAGGTTGTTAGCTATTAGTAGTTAGGTTTTAGCCGTTAGTTGATAGCCAACTGTATATAAATGTTTCCTATAAAGAGAAGTTGCTTAGCAAGCAGCCTATGCTTCTAATATAACTACTAATAACCTAACCACCTAACCCCTAACAGCTAAAAGCTACATGCTCAAAAGCTTTGAAATTGGCATATTTATCCGCATATCGTTGCTGTTTGGTAGCCTTACAGCAGCGGCGTATTGTTTGCTCAATACGCCCGCCACGTATTTTATCCTGATTGGGATAGTGGTTATTTTTCAGTTGGCCGAATTGATCAGGTACATTACCAAGACCAATACTGAACTGGCGCAATTCGTGCTGGCGGTGCGCTACCGCGATTTTTCCCAACACTTCAATGAACGCGATGCCCCGATTTCGGTAAAACAACTGCGCCAGGCATTTAACGAAATTAATTCGACCTTCAAAAAGCTGAGCAACGAGAAAGAGGCGCAGTATCAGTACTTGCAAACCATTCTGGAACTGGTAGATACGGGCATTCTTTCGTACAACGCGGAAGGGGAAGTGGAATGGATGAATGAATCACTCAAAAAACTGCTTAATCTGCCCTATTTGAAGAGCATTCATTCGTTGGCACGCCGAAACGAACACCTGTACGAAGTGATTATCCAGTTGAAAGTGGGCGAAAGCAAATTGACCACGCTTCACTTAGGCAAGACTTCTACGCAACTACTGCTTTCGGCCACAGCTTTGCGCACGCAGGGGAAATTGTCTACGTTGGTGGCGTTTCAGAACGTAAACGTAGCCGTGGAAGAAACAGAAACCCAGGCCTGGCAGAAACTGCTCCGGGTAATGACCCACGAAATTATGAATTCGGTAGCCCCGATTTCCTCCCTCGCGGATACGCTCACCAAACGCTTGCAGGCAGCAGTAGGAGGGAAGAACGGCGGAGAGCCTGACCTGGACCTGCTCGAAGACGTGACACTGGGCGTGGATGTGATTCGCAACCGCAGCGAAGGCTTGCTGAAATTTGCCGAGACCTACCGCAACCTTAGCAAAATTACCACTCCCACCCTCAGCAAAGTATACGTCCGCGATCTGTTCGAAGGCATTTACCAATTGATGCAGTATGGGCTCGATCAGAAGGGAATAGAAGTAGATATTGTGCTGAAAGATCCGCACCTGATGCTGGAAGCCGACCCGCGCCTGATTGAGCAGGTATTAATTAACCTGGTGCTGAATGCCGCCGAAGCCGTCAAAGAACGCCCTGAACCGAATATTCAACTATCCGCATTCCTGGGCGAAAACGACCATGTCGTCATTGAGGTGGCAGACAATGGCACCGGTATTTCTCCCGAAGTGGCCGCCAATATTTTCGTCCCTTTCTTTACGACCAAGAAAAACGGTTCGGGTATCGGACTAAGCCTTTCCAAGCAAATTATGCAGCTCCACAAAGGCAATATCCACTTACAATCGGCAGAAGGAAAAGGCAGCGTGTTCCGCTTGCAGTTTTGACGGGAAGAGGTAGGGAAGGCTGGTAGTTTAAGTTTGGTGTGCTTAATTGAATATTTGTACTTTGAATTCCCACCATCGCAAAGTGCCAAAACGATAGGCCCTTTTTTATCCTAGCCGATTGTCATCCTGAACGGAGTGAAGGAACTTGTTATGGGGTTACTACAAAATTAATAATGCGAATCAAGAGTTGGAATGTAAAAACTGCCCTATTAGTGGATTCAGGC
>JAZKGK010000053.1:0-9002 GCA_040385915.1 Bacteroidota bacterium | reverse complement strand
TAAAGCCTAATACCTACATGAATACAACGACTACGAATGCCTCTCTACTCGACCGTGACAAGCGAAGTATTTGGCATCCATTTACGCCTTTGCTAGGAAGCCGCGCTGTTTTGCCAGTTCAGCGGGCAGAAGGCGTTTATTTATATACAGAAGATGGCAGGCAAATCTTGGATTGCATTGCCTCGTGGTGGGTAAACCTGCATGGGCACAGCCATCCGCATATAGCAGAGGCCATTTACCGGCAAGCAATGCAGCTAGAACACGTTATATTCGCTGGTTTTACGCACGAGCCAGCCGTACAACTGGCCGAAAAGCTATTGGAAATCCTGCCTATCAATCAAAGCAAAGTCTTTTATTCGGATAATGGTAGCACAGCCGTGGAAGTCGGTCTAAAAATGGCTTTTCAATATTGGTACAACCAAGGCATTCAGAAGAAAAAAGTAATTGCAATTAGCGGCTCTTACCACGGCGACACGTTTGGCGCCATGTCTGTGGGCGATCGCAGCCCGTTCAACGCCCCTTTTGCCCCATTTTTATTCGACGTCACGTTCATCGATTTTCCGGCTTGCCACCGAGAAGCTTGCTGTCTTGGGAATGCTGTTCTGAAGCGTGGCTGTTCTGAAGGCTCCCGCGACGCCACTATTGCCATTATCCGCCAATTTCAGACGCTAGCCGAAAGCGGGGAAGTGGCTGCTTTTATCTTTGAGCCGCTGGTGCAGGGATCATCGGGTATGCGTATGTATGCCGCTCATCTGCTGGACGAACTCATGCGGATTGCCAAGGCTAATCATATCCTGTGTATTGCCGATGAAGTCATGACCGGCTTTGGCCGTACGGGCGAGTTATTTGCTTCGGATCACCTAAGCCAAGCGCCCGATATTATGTGCCTTTCCAAAGGATTGACTGGCGGCACTATGGCACTGGGGGCAACTACCTGCACCGAAGAAGTGATTGCCGCCTTCCGTTCCGACGACCTAATGAGAACATTCTTCCACGGTCATTCTTTCACGGCCAATCCCCTCGCCTGCGCGGCGGCACTGGCTAGCCTCGATCTGTTGCTAACCGAGGAATGCAGTCAGCATATTTATCGCATTGCCCAAAAGCACCTGGATTTCACAGAACAAATGCAAAACCATCCAGGCATCAAAGAAATCCGTTGTTTGGGCGTCATTCTAGCAGTGGAAATCCATACCTTGCAAGCAACCGGCTATTTCAATGAAGCTCGAAACAGCCTTAATGATTACTTTCTGGAACAGGATTTACTGATCCGCCCGTTGGGCAATGTGATTTATGTGCTGCCACCCTATGTTATCACCAATGAGGAACTAGACCGGATTTATGCGGCCATTACTCAGTTGCTGCAAATAGGTATTAAGTAAGCTGTTAGCTTTCAGCCGTTAGCCAACAGTTCAAAGCTCATTTAGTAATCAATATTCCAATCTTAAGCTATTGAATATCATTCATCTGAGATCTTCTAAACCTTTCATTGATTCCTGCTGTCGATTCTTGTGGCTGTTTAGTCTAGTGGGCTGGCTTATCATTCCAGCTTCGGCGCAGCAACGGCTACCGTCTACAGCCATCGATTTTGAGCCCCAAGCCAACGAACGTTTCCTAAGTGCCTTTTTGCGCAAGCCAATACTTAAAACGGGACAACAGCCCGAAGAATTGGTTCTGTTTTCGGTCGTAGCCGATACCCGGAGCAAAAGGAGCATACTGAAAGTTTCAGGATTTGATGCCTCTCAGGGAAAGGATCTTTGGCATAAAAACCTGGATTCTAACCAAGTACATAGCTGGCTAGCCCTAGCAGGCAAAGGTGCTGTGGCGCAATCATTCGAAAATGCCGTGGCTAATGGCCTACGGGGCAACGAAGCTATCCCGCTGGAATACCAGTATTTAACCAGTTTTTCGCCCGATGGCAACCGAATATTGGTCTATACGTACGATTACAGCCAGAAAAGCCTACTGGCCAGAACCAGCCTTTTTGACCGTGATTGGCGGTTAGTGCACCATGAAAATATTCGCCTGGATAAACAGGCAATTAATTATGGCTTATTTGTAAATAATGAGGGCAGCATTTTTATTCTGAATACTGACCGAGCTACCGATATTCAGCTCATTGAATATTTGCCGCAAACCAATGAACGCTACCTGATGGAGGTGCCAGGTGGAAGTACTACCCGCCGGGATTTACGACTGGCATTTATCGACAACGAAGCCTGGGTTATTAGTACCGTAGAAAACAAAAGCGGCGTAACAGGCCTCATGCTCATCCGGTTCGATATGAAAACCCGGACAACCCTACAAGTACAGTTTATATCTCTTCCCGAATCGTTGAAAACTAGCCCATTCAATGAACTGGTTGGCATTCGTATCAATAACCGAAGGGAAATTTCGGTAGTGTTGGATAATCGAAATATACTCAGCTCTGGTTATGTTTACAACCCTCGTCTGGTAAATAATGCTACCCAATGGAAGCCTCGCAAGTCGATGGTACAATTGGGCAACTGTGCGCTAATTACTTACGATACCCTGGGGGTGAGTCTAGATGAGCAGTTGCTTCGCCGCGAAGAAAAGATAAGTGATGACGACTTTTATCAACGGGTTTCCTATGTAGTGAGCCCTCAGCCCGGTTTGCCCGAATCACTGATTACCGAGAAGCAATGGAGGCGTTTGGAAAAAACCAAGGATAAGTATTACTTGACAACAGAAAAATAAGTAGATACAGATCAGTGCATTAGATGATCGCCTGTCGAAGCGATGCACACTTTCACATCTACTAATCTGCACATTTACACATCATTCCCATGCTTGCATTTTTATTTTTTTTGGCTTTTATCCTGCTGTTTGTTGTGCTGGCAGTTTATTCTGAGCGCAAAGTATCGGCTTTCATTCAGGATCGATTGGGGCCGATGGAAGTGGGTTATTACGGCAGCCTCCAGGTGATAGCCGATTTGCTTAAGCTGCTTCAAAAGGAAGATATTGTGCCGACAAAGGCTGACCGCAAGCTTTTTCTACTGGCACCAGCCATTATCTTTTCCGCCATTTTCGCTGGGTATGCCGTTTTGCCGCTCACGCCCGATTTGCAAGGATCCAATGCTAGCGTAGGTGTTTTCTACCTGCTTGCCATCATCTCAGTTGACATTATTGGCCTATTGATAGCAGGCTGGAGTTCCAGCAACAAGTATTCTTTGTTCGGTGCTATGCGGTCAGTAGCGCAAATTGTATCGTATGAAATTCCGCTAGGACTAACCGTCTTATGCGTAGTAATGATTTCACAAACACTTAACCTACAGGAAATTAGTTTTCAGCAAGGCATCTACAGCCCCGAAACCAATTACCTGTTCGGTATCAAAGCTTTGGGTATTGATGTAAGTCAGGCGGGCGGTATCTTGAGTTGGAATATTGTACGGATGCCGTTTTTTGCGCTGGTATACGTCATCTTTTTCATTGCCACGCTGGCAGAATGTAATCGCGCGCCATTCGACATTCCCGAAGCGGAATCGGAGCTGGTTGGTGGGTTTCATACCGAATATTCGGGTTTTCGTTGGGCATTACTGTTCCTGTCAGAATATGGGATGATGCTTTTGGTGGCTTTTTTAGGGGCAATTTTATTTTTAGGAAGCTGGAATACACCTTTTCCCAACCTTGGTTTCCTCAAACTGGCCGATTGGACCAGTGGTGCCCCCGGAACGATCTATGGCAACCTTACTGGGGCGTTTTGGTTGATTAGTAAGGCTTTTCTGGCGGTATTTGTGCAAATGTGGGTGCGCTGGACTTACCCTCGCCTGCGCGTTGATCAGCTCATGTATCTTTGCTGGAAGGTTCTGACCCCTGCTTCGCTATTGCTGCTGATACTTTCTGGCGTGTGGCGTTTATTAATGGTATAACCTAAATCTGATAGCAGCCTTGAAAAACGCAACTTGGAAGGCGATTGTCTATGGTGTATCCCTTCTATTAATTATCACTGGCGTTATATTGAATTGGATGCACTTGCCTTTTAGCCATTTGCTCATTTGTATAGGCTTCACTCCGTATGTAGGATTCAAAATTGCGGCTTTTCTGGATACCCAATTGAGTGAATGGCACTGGACAGATAAAATTCGGTTTGCCTTAGCGCTATTTATGGGCATTATGCTTATGCTATATTACATCAGACTTTATAATAGTGAGTATTATTTTATGCTGGCGTTGTCAGTAGATTACATCGTAGGCCGCCAAATAAACGTACGCCAGAGCGATACGTAACATTTGATTGAATGGGCTATTGGCTAGCAGGAGCAGCGCGAATAGCTCACAAAATAAAAGGAGAAATGCCTTGAATGGACGTTCAACGCATTTCTCCTTTTATTTTGACCTTGCATTAAGGTTATTGTACGCGAATTGCCCCTTTCAGAAATTCATCTACATTGGCGCTATCCCAATTCAGTATTTGCTTATTAGAAAAAGCTTCGATAATATAGAATTCTTCTCCTGTAATAATCTTTTTCAATGCCTCAGCCTTTTGCTTGGCTTCCTCCAATCCACGGTTTACAATACTATAGATGGTGTTTTTTACTTTACCATAAATGATATATTTTTTCATAACCTTTCTTTGGGTTTCATTAGCATTCAATGGCTAAATATACGGTTATTAGCTCGCCTACGTAGACACGAAATAAATAACGCAGGTGTAAGGTTTAAAGTGTTTTTAACAGTATTTTTTTATTTTTCTACTTTTCGCCACAATTATTTTTTCAAAACTCTTATGTTATCCCAATATTTACTTTTGTAGGTGTTTACTTTTTTCAATAATGAATAACCACAAAAACCGCATTTTAAGAGCCCGGGGATATAATTACCTCCTTTTTAATAAATTAATCATTGCTTATACTACCATATAACTAGTTATTATTCTCCCCCATTTCTCTCTCGTGTGACAATTGCCAGATTTTTCATTCTATAAGAGACGAGCTATCAAAACATTTCAATGCAAAACCATTCGTACGTATCAATTTATTCGTGTTAGTCATTTGCTTGATATAGGTACTAAGCATCCTATTTGACTAGCACGAAGAATGACCGTCTTACCGATTCCGTGTACATCTATGCTATACGTAAATCAGCTTTATCTAGTAATAGTTAAATTAGCGAATTTTCGCTCCTAGCAAATACTCCTTTTTTATAATTACAAAAGTTCAATACAAACTATAATAAATACAAATCATCACCCCCATTAATTGCGACAATTTCAACAATCACCCTTTTTTTGTACGAAATAGAAAATAAAATTACATAATATTTGCTAGTTTGATAAAAATCATATTCCTTTGCATAAGAAAATAACGGGAACTTAAAATTAGAAAGAAAATGAAAAAAGTATTATTCCAGGTAGCCGTGTTGATGATGACCACAGGTTACGTTATGGCCGCAGGTGCCATAGACAAAAAGAATCCGACAAAATCTAGTAGTCGGGTAGAAGTAGTAGCGACCACTAAGGCAGCTATTTACCGCGTAAGTTATTCCTCTGAAAAAGAGGGTACGGTGAAAGTGAACATCTATGATGCTCAGAGTAACCTTTTGTATACGGACTATTTGCGCAATGCCAAAAAATTCGACAAGTCTTATGACTTTACCGGATTGGCTGAGGGAGAATATAAGATTGAAGTGATCAGTGTAGAAGGTAAAACACTACAGACTATTTATCACGGCATCGCAAAAGAAGCTGATTTAACTGCTAGTGTCGCTTCTCTTGACCAAGCGGGTAAATACACGTTGAAAGTACAACGCAAGCAAATGGCTCCAGTTGTAGTAAACATCTATGATAGCAATAATCAATTGATTTATCAGGATGAGATCACGGTAGATCAAAACTTTACTCGTGTGTATGACTTTACCAAGTCGTTTGCTAAAGCCGCTAGTTTTGAGATATATAGCGATGGCGCTTTGGTTAGACAAGAAGTTAAGTAAGTAGAAAAATTCTAAGAAGCGCAAAAGGCGCAAGTCCGGAAGGGCTTGCGCCTTTTTGTTGTATTCTACGCTAATTCTAGTGCATTTCTTGCATTTAACACCAACAGATCTTTTCCATTAGGCGATTACCTCGGTTCATTTCAGGCGATTTAACAGGTGTATATTGGCTTTCTGCTTACACTTAGAAGGTCTCGAACCATTAAATAATAGCTAATGCACCAGATACTAGCGAATGTATGGAAACTTGGGGGCGTGTCATGCCTAATGCTCACCGCGCTTGTTGGCTGCCATGACGCTTCGTACCAGGGCACCATAAAAGCAGAATACCAGCGTTTAGCGTCTGTAAATGACATTCAGCCGCTGACAAAACCCTTGGTTAAGCCCATACTTTATACGCAGGTAGTTTCATTGAAAGGATTGCCGACCACCCAGCAAAAGCAGAAATTTATTGACCTGATGCTGCCTGCTATCCTGGTGGCCAAATTTAACCTCGATCAGAAGCATAACCGCATCAAGCACCTCACAAAGAAGGGCTGGCGCAAAGTAACCTGGACGCCTGACGACAGTACGTTTGTACAAACGGAGCTGCAACGCTATCAGGCTACTAACATTAGCCAACTGGAAAAAAAGATTAAGCCACATCCGGCCAGCCTGGTGCTGGCACAAGCAGCATTGGAAAGCGGCTGGGGCACTTCAGGGTTCTTTTTAGAAGCCAATAACGTGTTCGGAGTATGGTCATTTCGCGAAGACGAAGACCGGATAGAAACATCGGCCAGGCGAGGCAAACAGAAGGTATATCTCCGACGGTACGACAACCTGTCCTTGTCTATAGAAGATTATTACGAAACTATTGGCCGAGTACCCGCCTATCGTACATTTCGTAAGAAACGGTTTGAGAACGAAAATCCCTATGCACTGCTGCCCCAACTCCACGCGTATTCCGAATTAGGTCGCCGGTATACCAAGCGGCTCCGGGCAGTAATCCACGACAACCGCCTCACACGGTACGATAAATACCGCATTGACCCAGCCTATATTCAAAACAACGCCAATTTAGTTGCTGGCAATAATTAACCACTTCTGACCCTATGATTCTTTTAGGGCATGAAAGGCATCGTAATCGCGCAGGTTATCGGCAGCATCGAATACGTGGGAAGAGAATACTACCAGCACAGCCTGCCCGAAGAACTGGCTTTTGCGCCAGCAATGCGGTGGTACAAATAAGCCTTCGTGTGGATGCATTAAGGTGAAATCGGATTGTTGTCCCTGGGGTGTTTCCAGCGAAACTTTTACTGTACCGTGCAGTGCCACCAACACTTGTTGCGTATGGAAGTAAGCGTGGTTGCCTCGCACTACTCCATCGGGTACGGCGTAGTTCCAGAATACCCGTTTGATTTCAAAAGGCATGTATTCCTCATATTGCACTACCGAAAGATACCCTATTTCAGGCGAGCCCATTTTATCAAACTGAAGGAGGAAAGGATGATTCATTTCAATTAACAATTAACAATTAAACAATTAACCATGTGAACTAAGGGCGTGCTCGGATTAGGCAATGGTTATTACGACTGGGGCGTGGGCAGGGCGGTATTGCAGGTTAAGGTAGCTGGCATTCACGAAGGTAGTACCTGCCTGTTCTACCACGCCATACGATTCGTGAATATGGCCAAATACATGCAAACGAGGCTGTATTTCGGTGATTGTTTGTTGCAAGTCCTGGCATCCTACGGCTTCTCCCCTAGCCGTCCGGTCGAGGATACCCAGCGGTGGACCGTGGGTAATGAGAATATCAGTTTGGGCAGGAATCAAGTCCCAATGCTTTTGAATGTCGGGTCCTCGGTAGCGATTAAAAGCCCAATTGAAGAAAAAGGGGGTAATGGGTGAACCCCAAACCCTCACTCCCTCAATTTCTACTGCCGAATCGTTTAGGTAATAGCAGTTATCTGGCACCAGCGATTGAAAGACAGAAGGGCTTCTCTCCAGGAAAAAGTCGTGATTTCCGCCAGTAAAAACTTTGTACTGATAAGGTAAACCGGCAAACCAGCGCAGAAATGCTTCCACTTCCTCACGCTTTCCGTGGGCACTTATATCGCCCGCGTGAATAAGCAGGTCACCTTTGGGCAGGCGAAGGCTCTCGTGCTGACCATGAGTATCGGATATGCAGACAATTTCCAAAGGATGTGTTTTTTTCAGGTTTTAACTGATTGCAGGTAACTTGTTTGGTAAAAGCGTAAGCACAAATCCCTGTTACTGGTAATAAAAACTTATTAAAAAGGTAACACAAAATAGGCGGGCATCAGGAGAGGAGTATTTACTTTTGTGCATCCTAAAACCTATTTCTACCTCTTCATTTTTATCCGTCCTGAAGAATGCCCTACTGATTTTGCCAACCTGTTACCTCGTTGGAAAATCAGTGGGGCATTTCTTTTAGTATTTACCCCCTTCTTATTTTATCGCGCAAAAAGGATTGCTGCGTTTTTCCTCGCCAATAGTAGTACTTGGGCCGTGACCTGGATATACCACAAAATCATTGCCTAAGGGAAACAGCTTGTGGTGGATACTATCCAGGAGCGTATCAAAATTCCCCCCTGGCAGATCTGTTCTGCCGACACTGCGCCGGAACAGCACATCGCCCCCAATGCAGAACTGCTGCGCTCGGTTAATAAAAGCAATATGACCAGGCGCATGACCGGGCACAAACAGAATTTCCAGCGTACTGTTACCGAATTGAATTACATCTCCTTCAGCAATGAAGCCATCGGGCGTGGCAGATTCGTACTTGTGGAAACCGTAACTAGGTGCGTAAATAACCGTGGCAAGCAAGGTTGCCTCATCCTTTGCATGGATAAAAAGCTTTACGCCATACTTTTCTTTTACGTAGGCATTGCCTAATACGTGGTCGATGTGGCCGTGGGTATTGAGTAACTGCACCACTTTTAAATTATTCTTCTGAATAAATTCACTAAGCTCTTCTTTTTCGCTCCGATCGTAGCAGCCTGGATCAATGATGACACACTCGCCCGTTTCGTCGTAGAGCAAATACGTATTTTCCTGAA
>JAZKGK010000052.1:0-21200 GCA_040385915.1 Bacteroidota bacterium | reverse complement strand
GCATTAACCGCAGCGGCGAACCGCTAAAAAACTATAAGTAGACTTGCGAATGAACGAAGCAAAATCTTTGTGGGGAATTGATTTGGGAGGAACCAAAATCGAAGCAGTTGTGCTGGAATCCTCGTCCAATACCCAAACGCTGGGGCGCTTGCGGATACCTACCGAAGCCGCTCAGGGCTACGATCACATCATCAGCCAAATAGCCAAATTGATTGATTTGCTTTCGGCAGAAACTGGCAGCAAGCCCGATCGGCTAGGCATTGGCACGCCTGGCGCGCTGGACACCCATTCCCAAACCCTGAAAAATAGCAATACCACCTGCCTTAATGGCAAACCTTTCAAGCAAGACCTGGAACGGGTACTGGGTATTCCTATCATTATTGCCAACGATGCCAACTGTTTTGCACTGGCCGAAACGCGAATGGGTGCCGTAGCTGAAGTATTGCCCAATGCCGAGGTCGTATTTGGTGTCATTATGGGTACGGGCGTGGGCGGTGGTTTGATCGTAAACGGCCAGGTCATTAATGGGCGGCATGCCATAGGTGGAGAATGGGGGCATAATTTCCTGGATGCTTCTGGCGGAAAATGCTACTGCGGCAAGGTTGGATGCGTAGAGACTGTCCTGGCCGGTCCTTTCCTTCAAAAATATTATCAATCAATAGCGGGGCAAGCGCTACCGCTGCCCGAAATTGTAGCGCGATACAAGCAAGGGAATGACCCACACGCGACTGCCACTATGCAGCGACTGATCCACTTCTTCGGCCTCGGCCTTTCTACCATTATCAATATTTTGGACCCGGATGCCATTGTGCTGGGTGGCGGCGTGGGCAATATTGACCTGCTGTATACGGAAGGCGTAGAAGAACTAAAGAAATTCGTGTTCAATCCTCGCCTCGACACGCGCATCCTGAAACCCAAATTAGGCGATAGTGCCGGCGTATTTGGTGCAGCGCTGCTCGTGGTTTAATTGAAATCAAGATTTGTATTGACTGGTGAAGGTTAATTTTCTAAGGGCTAAGGGCTAATAGCTGAAAGCTGACTGCTGATCGCTGAATTATGGGAACAATAGTAAAAGTAAGAAAATTACGCAAGCGGTACTCGGTTACTGGGTTTTCAGGAAAAAGAATTGACGCTGTTCGGGACGTGTCTTTTCGACTACACAAGGGCGAATTACTGGTGTTGACGGGCGAAAGTGGCTGTGGGAAAACGACCTTGCTGAAACTGATCGCCGGACTGGAAGAGGCCGATTCGGGTACTATTCAACTGAACGAAAAGCTGGTAACCGGCCCTTCGCAAAACCTGGTGCCAGGCCATCCAGACATCAAGCTCGCTTTCCAGGATTACCAGCTTTTTCCTAACCTAACCATTTACCATAACCTGGAACAAGCCCTGAAAGGCTATCAGAAAGGGTATCAGGCCAAGCGAATAAAGACCTTATTGCGCCTGTGCGCCTTGGAAAACCTGCACCATAAATATCCACGTGAGTTATCGGGTGGCGAGCAGCAACGCGCCGCACTTGCCCGTGCCATGGCCGACGAACCTGCGGTACTACTGCTCGATGAGCCATTCAGTAACCTTGACGAACTGACGAAGCAGCCACTCAAAAGCGCCCTCCTCGACACGCTACGTACCTTTGGCACCACCGCCATCCTGGTAACACACGACAGCCACGATGCCCTTACCATGGCCGATAGGGTGGCGGTGATGCGCAACGGGAAGCTGATACAATTAGATACGCCTCAAATGATTTACCAACGGCCCACTACGCCTTACGTAGCCCGGTTTTTTGGCAATGCCAACATTCTGCCTGCCCAACAGTTCTTCCGCCTAATTAACCCCAATGATACCGAATCTGCGGCAGCGGCCGACCGTGCCCACCTGTCTGCCAATGCTGAGGTTTGTATTCGGATGGAAGCAATTCAGGTCTGTGCCAGGGAAGAAGCCATTTTGGAAGGAGAAGTGACCCGGACGCGCTTTGCCGGGGCTTATGAGGAGGTAGAAGTAACCGTAGGCGGACAACTGCATTTAACCCTGCAAGCACCCATAGGCATGGCAAAATCTGGCGCGGTGCTACCCTTGAAGATAGAGCCAGGACAAGTATATTGTTTTCAGAAAAGGGCTTAAGAGATGGAGTGGATGTAGGAAATAGTGTACATTCACTAGTTAAATTAAAAGCTCAATTGTGGTAAAAATAGCTGCACGCGCGTATGGCCAAACCCAAGCAATTCCTTGTTGAAAAAGATGATCCTCTATTAGAACACTACGCTTATCTGATAGAAGCCATGCTTGATCCAAGCAGACATACCTTAGTATTGGCTACCGATCCGGATGTGGTAGAAAGACTGGAGATTGAAACGATCATTGAAATTATTGCCGTAGCTGAACACTATCCGGTGGTATTAAATAAAATACTGTTCGGTATTGACGTTCAGTTCCGGCAATTTAATAATGGCGATTTATACCTGTCAGAAATGGAGTGGAAAAGCGGAAAAGTCTATTATCGCTGGTTTTGGCAAATTTGCCATTCCTTGCCCTTCGCTTTTTTCTTTATGATGGACTATGAAGCGCGTTTCTATTGCATAGCTGGCGATTTCCTGTACGAAGGTGACGTAGAAATACAAGAAGAAGAAGGCAGGAGCAAGCCCACCGTAGGGTTTACCGAAGCACAATCGGAAGTTATACTTTACCGCGTATTTTTTGGCTGTGTCTACTTTATGCACTATTGCTTCGGCACCAAAATCGATCCTCAACCAGCGGTAGAAGCCATTATTGCCGAATTTAACATGGAATTCTCGTTTGAACAGGTACGAAAAGAATACCGGAAACAGCGCGCGCAAGGAATGATATTCCGCTTAGGCAAAGACGAATAATATGTTAATCTGGCCAGATAAAGGTGGAGTAACTTACAGGTTTTTGTTTACAAGCATCTACTCTTGTTTGAGGAAGGTGATTGGGTTAGCCCGCACAATCCGCAAGGCTTGAAAGCTCACAGTAAGCAACACCAGCAGCAGCGTCGAAACGCTTCCCAGCAAAAAGGGCGTAGGGGTAATGTCGGTTTGGTAAGCAAAATCCCGTAGCCATACCCGGATCAGCAGGAAGGTAACTGGGCAGGCAATCAGGTTGGCGAGCAAAGTCCAGCGAATGAATCCCCGTAAGTGCAGTCCCATCAAGTCGCTGACAGAGGCGCCGAGCACTTTCCGGATGGCTGTTTCACGGCTGCGTTGAGCCACCAGTAAGAGCGACAAGCCAAAAATGCCCAAACCTGATAGCAACCCCATGAGCAAAGCTCCGCTGAGTAAGGTGGCCTCCATCTGCTGGTCGGCCTTGTATAAGCGGTCGTATTGTTCATCCAGAAAGCTGTACTTGAAAGGATAGCTGTCGAATACCCGACCAAAGGTGCGCTTAATTGCCTTTAGGCTTTCTCCAGTCTGGTTTGCCTTCAGTTTGATGTAAACCGATTCGCCCCAGCTGTAATCCGTGGGCGATAGATTCATAATCAGGGGTTCAATTTTCTGGCGCAGCGAAAAGAGGTGAACATCTTGCACCACGCCAATAACCACCCCCTGCTTTCCGTAGTTGAAGCCTTCAATTTTCTTCCCAATGGGATTCTGTCCCGGTTCGTTCCAGCCAAAAGCCTGTACAGCCGATTCGTTGACCAGGTACGCCCCAGTATAATCGGTGGGAAAGGAAGGATCGAAGCCTCTCCCCTTTACCAGAGGTATCCCGAGCAGGGACAGGTAACGGTGATCGAAGTGAAGCCGGTGTACCGTACTCACCTTCATTTCTCCGTGGGTTCGTTCGATGCGGTGCTCATCCTTGGACGTACTGCCCGGCACGTAGTTGCAAGCGGCGGTTGCCCAAACGCCGGGGATTTTGGCAACTTCTGCTTCAAAAACTGCCAGCTTTCGGCTCAAGTGTCCCGGCACCGGAATTACCAGCACGAGATCCTTCTGAAAGCCCAACTCCTTATGGCGAATGAAGTCCATCTGTTTTTTTACCAATAATGTAGCGCTGATTAGGCCAATGGCCATGGCGAATTGCATCAGAACCAGCGTTTTACGGATCGATAGATGACCGCTGCCAGTCGGTAAACCGCTTTTTAGCGCTCGGATAGGATCCAGCCGGGATAGGTAAAAGGCCGGGTACGCCCCCGAGAGAAGGCTGATTAGCCCAACCAGACCAGCCAACCAAAGCAGTAGCGCGGGCTGCTCCAGCAGGTTCAAGCGGAGGGGCTGATCCACCAACTGCCTGAACCAAGGCAGGCTCAACCAAACAATCAATAAGCCCAGTAGTGCCGCCAGCAGCATCAATAACGCCGATTCGGCCAAGAACTGCGTTCGGATCTGGTTCCGGCCAGCCCCCATTACCTTGCGCATACTGATTTCCTTACCCCTATTCAGGGAAGCAGCCATGGCCAAATTGGTATAATTGATGCCCGTGCAGAGCAACAGGAAGGCGGCTACCAAGCTAAAGAGGTACACGTAGGTAAGGTTGCCGTTCGGGGATAGTTCGCCCAGGTAATTGGAGTGCAGATGAATGCGCGTCAGCGGCTGGACGATAATGCTGATGTGGGCATCCAGTTTTTCCGCCAGTTGCTTCAGTTCTGCTTTATTCGATACGAGTTCCGCCAATATTCATCCAAAGGTTGCTAAAAAAAGGGCTGGTGCAATCCCGGTTTGGGGAAGCCACTGCCGAACGCGGTGGTCGTCGAAAACAACTCTTTTGCATCACGGCAAGCGGTGAAAGGTCTTTGCTAGAGGTGCAACGAATCCGAGATGAATGGTGGGCAGGCATTCCAGAAGCGGCTTTTGGAGGGAGAATGATATGAAAAAACACCGTAACCTAATGCGTTACGCAATTTGAAAGACGAGTAAGAAGGGAATTACTATACTTTAAAAGCGGTCAATCAAATACACCTTTTTTGCAACTGTCCTATCCATTTTACGTATGTGGTTTTTATAACATTTCTGCTTTGCCTAGCCGGCTTTGGCAACGAAAAGCAGGAGACCTAACTAAACACATAAGAAGATGGCAAAGGGAAAAAAGAAGAACAAGGGAGCTAAAAACTCTTTTTACAAGTCTATTAAGCCTTTCATTTCTGATAACCGGGTGCTTTTCTCCATCATAGGAGCGGCAGGCGCAGGAATAGCATTGGCTTCCGTTTTTGGTACTGAAAAAGGCAAGCAAATTGTAGACCGGGTGGCTGGTGTAGTAAATGATCTTACTCACCGCAGCCCTGTAGCGAGCAAAAACACCTCAATTGCGAAGCAGCCTGCATAATGTCATTTGGTAGGATTTACACAAACCGGACAAACGTCCGGTTTACTTTTTTCTCCTCATTCATAAACGTATCAAGCGATGGCAAAAGGCAAGAAAAAGAAGAAGCGTAGTTCTTTCTTCAAGGCTATTAAGCCTTTTATATCCGATGATCGGGTACTGCAGTTTTTGTTTCAGGCAGTTGCTGTCGGCATTACCTGGGCAGGTGCCATGAAGGCACAAAAGAATGCCGAAGTAGTGGGTGAAATTGCAGATAACACACAAGCACTTTTGCAAAGCAAACCAGACAAAGCAAAAAGCAAATGAAAACAACATCCGCTTTAGGTGGTGGCTTAGCTGGGGCTTTGGCACTTACCTTACTCCACGAAACTGTCCGTCAGTTACAACCGAAAGCTCCGCGTCTCGATTTACTGGGCATGGAGGCGATTGCTAAGCTGCTGCTAAAGTCTGGTGAAAGACCTCCCGATGATCCTACCCTTCATCGAATGGCTCTGGCGGGCGATGTAGTGGCTAACTCGCTCTACTATAGCTTGGCTGGAATTGGTAAACAGGAAAATGTGTGGTTACGGGCGGCATTAATGGGCTTAGGCGCAGGTATTGGTGCCGTAACCTTGCCCGAACCCTTGGGCTTGAGTGAAAAGCCCAGCGGGCAAACTTTCCAAACAAAAGCCATGACTGTAGCCTGGTATGTGGCTGGAGGCTTGGCCGCCGCAGCGGTTGCTCATTTGCTGGAAAATAAAGGGCAGAAGTGATTAATCCTTCATATACAACAAAGGCTAATTTCTAACAACTGATACCTAACCGCTTAACCTCAATAAAACTCTTTCGGTAAAACGATGTTGTCGGGCTGTAAAGGCCTGAGGCTGATGAATATGCTGCGGATTTCTTCTATTTTAAACCCCGAGATGCCTGAACCAATTTTAGGTACAAAAAAAGTAAGCTCAGGATGGCTGGACGCGAAATGGTAGAGTTTCAGCACCTGTTCGGTAATGAAGGGAATACCAATCGTGATTTTACCGAAAAAATCGAGGGTAACTACCCCATAAGAGTTTCCTTGTAACCCTTCCGCTTGTCCCCAGATAGCACCGAAGTGGTCGTGGGCGTAGCGCGAGGCTCCCCCGAAATGCTCCCCACTGGTATTGCTACCAAATACAAAAATTTCTCCGGGCTTCAGTTCTTCAATAGGCTCAACTGTATACTGGATCGAAGCCTTTTTCTCTTTGCTGAACAGAAAGCGCAAGCCCATCAAATTTTCTACTAAGCTAGCCGTAGTATATTGGGCAAGTCCCGTAGAACGGCTGATGATAGTCAGTGCTTGTTCCAATCCAGGGCGATTTTTATCACTCGGCTCGCAATCGGAATAAGCCTGAGCCATATCAATGACTGCGCATTTTACGTCATTAGGAAGTTTGTCAAAATCCTGTCTGAACATTTCAAGCTTAATAGGATCGAAAATCATATCTACCAAGGGGAACATAAATGAATGAATTTGTTCTTTTATTGAGGGTAAGGCTTCGAGGGTACAAATAATACAATTTGATTTATCATTACCAAAATTTAAGTGCTTCTTCGGCCTCGAAAATGCATAATTAGGGCTGTTTTTACCTATTCTTCGAAAAAATGACTTATAACACCGCGCTTAATACGTCCCATACATTATTAGCTATCAACTGTTGCCCTTCTGCCGTGGGATGAATGCCATCGCGTTGGTTCAGCCTGGGGTGGCCGGCTACTCCCTTCAACAGGAATGGAATGTATGCCGCCCCATTTCGGCTGGCTATCTCCTCAAACAGATGCCGGAAAGCTGCAATCAGCGAACTACTCAGGAAGGTGCTGGCCAAAAAAGAGCTGGTGATGGAGCTGGGCAATTCCATACCAGCCACTACCAGCCGACAAGTCGGATTTACTTCGCGTACGCGGTTAATGATGCGCTGAAGGTTTTGGGTCGTCTGGTCAGGGTAAATTCCTCTGAATAAGTCATTTATTCCTAATTCAAGCAACAATACGTCAATGGGTTCAGCCAGATAATCTTCAATCCGTTGAACACCCGTGGCCGAGGTGTCGCCATTTACGCCAGCATTGATGACCAGATAGGGAAAGCGATTGACCTGAATGCGCTGCTGTATCAAAGCTGGATACGCCTGCGAAGATGGCAAGCCGTATCCAGCCGTCAGACTATCGCCGAAGCAAAGAATATTTTTGATGCGAATCAACTTGATTGGTTAGTTTCCTAAGATTAATGGCGTATTGCCTTTGCCACCCATAATGATGACTTTGGCGTTAGGCGAAAGGGCAATTTCTTTTTGGGCTTTAATCATCTCATACTGTAATTGTTTGTCACTTAAGCCCGTACTCAAAATTTGCTGGTAATCGGCAATACCCTGCGCTTCTACGCGCTTACGTTCGGCTTCCTGCTTTTCTTTTTGCAACACAAACTGCATTTTCTGCGCTTCCTGTTCAGCGTTAATCTTTGACTCAATGGTCTGCTTTACGGAAGTAGGCAGGTTAATGTTCCGAATAAGTAACTGCTCCAGAAACAAGCCACGCTTACGAAAGTTTTCCTCAATAGACTTATAAATCCGGTTCTGGAACTCGTCCCGTTTAGAAGAATAAAGGGCAACAGCATCATAGTATACCGCATTGTCGCGAATTTTGGTGCGGGTCACCGGGCGGACAATTTTGTCCCGGTAGTCATCGCCTATTTCGCGAAGAATTTTGGGCGCCTCGGCAGGAATTACTCGATACAACACCGTCAGGTCAATGACAACTTCCAAACCGTCAGCAGTAAGTACCCGGATGGCATCATCGCCTGACTTTTCTCCTTCGTCGTGTACTGCCGACATAGTATAGTTTTGGGTTTTAATGTCGAAAGTGGTCACATTGACGAGCGGATTTACTACGGTGAGGCCGCTTTCGAGCACGCGGGGTTCTATCTTGCCGAATAAGGATTGCACCCCAACTTCGCCCCCTTCAATCTGTTTAACGGATGACGAAAAGAAGCCAACAATGATGGCCAACACACCCGCTATCTTAATAGGTGTGGCAAAACGGGCAGCAGGTGTATTAGATGAACGAATAGTGAAACCTGCAAACAGCAGGGCGGCACCAATGAATATCAGAAACATAAGTATAGAGAAATTTATAGGTTGAAAACCCCAGCAAGATAGAAGTTTTCTGATGATTGCAAGGTGCAGGCCAGATGGATGGTTATCAGGCTGTTTTGATGGCGAATAGAGATAGGACGTTGTAAAGTAGAAGGGGAATGCTGGAGGGATTATATCTAATGAAAGAGTTAGGTTAGGGAAGGTTATTAGTCGTGCGGGGCACCCCGCACGACTCTGATATAGCCTCAGAGATATTATTTAATAATCAGCCCATCAAATTTCTATCCTAACAAGCTTTTTACCAGGGCAGAAATGGTTTTGCCCTCGGCTAGACCAGCCAGCTCCTTGGTAGCAACGCCCATGACCTTGCCCATATCGGCGGGGCTTTTGGCACCTACTTGGCTGATGATTTCCTGCAAACGGGCTTTTACTTCGTCTTCGCTCAGTTGCTTGGGCAAATAACGCTCAATTACACTGATTTCGGCCATTTCGGCTTCCAGCAAATCGGGGCGGTTTTGGGTGCGGTAAATTTCTGCTGAATCCCGGCGTTGCTTTACGGCTTTGGTCAGCAATTTTATTTCCTCTTCGGGAGCTAGCTCAGCCGCCGCGCCATCTTTGGTGGCTTCCAGCAGTATTAGCGATTTGATTGCTCGCAAAGCGCGTAGACCGTCTTTGTCTTTGGCAAGCATGGCTTGCTTAATGTCGGATTCAATTTGTTGTTTCAGGGACATAAAAGGATATAATTGATGTGAAAATGAAAGCGTAGAAAGCAGTTTTCCAGTCAAGGAATAATGTTTTAATCTTTATTACTGAAAATGGGTAATTTTCATAGTTTTGTATGGCTTCCATTTCAGTAGAAGGCAAAGTTACTAAGTAAAACCAAAGATTGATAAGTCGTATGGCCGATGCCGTTGATGGCAGGACTGAAAATTGATGGCAGCTCCTTTTCAAACCCATCGCCTCTTCATCTCATTAACCTATACCTCAATGACCAAGCTAAGTGTAAATATTAATAAAGTAGCTACTCTGCGTAATGCTCGGGGTGGAAACCGGCCGAACCTGGTACAAGTAGCCTTAGACTGCGAAAGATTTGGAGCCAATGGAATTACTGTACATCCCCGCCCCGACGAACGACATGTGCGCCACCAGGATGTACTGGACCTACAAGATAAAATAACCACTGAGTTTAATATCGAAGGCAATCCGCAGTCGCGTTTTATGGACTTGGTGCTAGCCGTGAAACCGGCACAAGTCACCCTCGTTCCCGATGAAATTGATGCAGTTACGTCTAATCACGGCTGGGATACCCTGCAATTCGGCGACTTTCTGCAAGAGACTGTTACGGAATTAAAGCGCAATGGCATTCGCACGTCCATCTTTGTAGATCCCGTAGAAAAATACGTGGAAGGAGCAGCCAAGGCAGGTGCCGATCGCATTGAATTATATACCGAAGCCTATGCCCGTATCTATCTGATTGATCGTGCTAAAGCCATTGAGCCTTACGAACGGGCGGCCAAACTGGCACACGAACTTGGCTTGGGGCTCAATGCTGGTCACGACCTGGATTTAGAGAACCTGGGGTATTTCCGCCAGCATATTCCTCACTTGCTGGAAGTCTCCATCGGGCACGCCCTTATTTCTGACGCCCTTTATTTCGGGCTCGAAAATACCATTCAATTGTATATACGCGAACTGGAAAGTGGGTCAGCATCCGGTAGCTTGCTATAATTCTGGTTATTTCTTTACTTCCCTTCATGACATATACTTCCAAATCTACCCAGTGTGTACACAGTGGTACTGTTGACGACACTATTAACCAGGGCATCAATACGCCCATTTTTACGTCTACGGCTTACGCTTATCTCGATAAATCACAACATCTGTATCCGCGCTATTTCAATACGCCTAATCAGAAGGCGGTCATTGACAAAGTGTGTGCTTTGGAGCACGCAGAAGCGGGTTTGCTGTTTAGCTCAGGGATGGCAGCCAATACTACTGCCTTGCTTTCACTTTTGCAGAAAGGAGATCACATCGTATTTCCCAGAGAGATTTATGGAGGTACCCAATATCTGGCTATGCATGAGCTGGGAAAGTTCGGAATTGAGTTTTCTTTTACGAAGGGCAATGCTGTAGAAGATTTCGCCCAGCAAATCAGGTCCAATACGCGGATTATTTACCTGGAAACGCCCTCCAATCCATTGCTGACCATTACTGATTTAGCTGCTGTGGCTGATCTGGCCAAATCAAAGGGCATTCTTACAGCCATTGACAATACCTTTGCCTCGCCCATTAACCAAAATCCAATTGATTTTGGGATTGATGTAGTGATGCATAGTGGTACGAAATACCTGGGCGGCCATAGCGATATTTCCTGCGGTGTCATCGTTTCGAGCCAGCGTCTGATCTCTGTTATCTATCAAAGCGCTTTATGTTTTGGAGGAGTTCTATCTTCTGAAACTTGCTATTTGTTGGAAAGAAGCCTGAAAACCCTTCACATTCGGGTTATGCGGCAGAACGAGAATGCCTTGTTTTTGGCTCAGTCGCTGCAAACGCATCGGGGCATTGCTCAGGTGTTTTACCCTGGGTTGGAAAGTCATCCCGGCCATTCGATTGCCCAGAAACAGATGAAAAACTTTGGTGGGATGTTGTCTTTTGATTTAAAAGGAAATAACCCCGAAGCATTCCTGCATTCGCTTCAACTCATTCAGCCGGTGATGAGTTTGGGCGGAATAGAATCGACCATTATGCAGCCATCGGCTACTTCACACGCAATGTTAAGCGAAGAAGAAAGGCTGGCTTTAGGAATCACCGACCGAATTATGCGTTTGTCAGTAGGAATTGAAGAAGCAACGGACTTACTTACGGATATTGAGCAAGCATTAGAGAAGGGATAAATAATCGATGCTTTCAACAAATAATTTTACACTCATATCTTACCCATTCTCGCTATGGCTAAAGCCAAAATAAAGAAAGAGAAAAAGACCTTTGTACTAGACACTTCAGTTATCCTGTACGACCACAATTCCATCAACAATTTCGATGAACACGATATTGCGATTCCAATCACAGTGCTAGAGGAATTGGA
This sequence comes from Bacteroidota bacterium, assembly GCA_040385915.1. Classification (GTDB taxonomy): domain Bacteria; phylum Bacteroidota; class Bacteroidia; order Cytophagales; family ES-bin-26; genus ES-bin-26. The sequence continues at coordinate 9,734 of JAZKGK010000052.1, read as the reverse complement.
TAACTTCAAAAAGGGCAACGATACCAAGAATTTTGAAGCCCGCGAATTTATCCGTTTCATCGACAAGGCGGCAGGCGAACACATGCTGCAAGATTGGATACAGTTGGAAGGTAAGAACAAAGGCCGGTTCAAGGTGCTGATGACTACCCGAAATGCCAACGGCCTGGACGCAGAAAAGATATTCGACGAACGCAAGGCAGACCACAAAATCTTGAATGCAGCCTTGAGTTTGCAAGCTGAGTTGCCTGATCACAAGGTAATTATGGTGACGAAGGATATTAACCTGCGTTTGAAAGCCAAAGCCTTGAATCTGCACGCGGAGGACTACGAAACGGGTAAAATTAAGGATGTAGATACGCTGCATACAGGCAAAAGTACGATCAGTAATCTACCTGATAACGTGATTTCTGAGTTGTACGAATTAGGCTTCTGCAAGGTGGAGGATGTGATGAAGGTGAAGCCTTTGAAAAATCATTACTTCATCCTGAAAAGCTCGCGCAACTCGGTACTGGCCTGCTATAATCCTATCGAGAACCGGATAGAAAAGGTAGACAAGCGTTCGGTTTACGGCATTAAGCCACGCAACGCCGAGCAGACATTTGCCATTGATGCCATCATGAACCCGGCGCTTCGTTTGGTGACCATTCAGGGCGTGGCAGGCACTGGTAAAACCTTGCTGGCCTTGGCCAGTGCTATGGAACAACACAAGGCTTTCAAGCAGATTTACCTGGCTCGACCCATCGTACCTTTGAGCAACAAAGACATCGGTTACTTGCCTGGCGACGTAAAGTCGAAGCTCAATCCGTATATGGAGCCGCTTTGGGACAACCTGAAGTTTATCCAGAACCAGTACGAGGAAGGCGACCGTGACTTTAACAAGATTCAGGATATGGTGAACCGCGAAAAGTTGGTGGTAACGCCGCTGGCCTACATCCGGGGGCGCAGCTTGTCCAATATCATTTTCATTGTAGATGAGGCGCAAAACCTGACTCCACACGAGGTAAAGACTATTATTACGCGGGCAGGAGAGAACACGAAGATCATCTTTACCGGCGACGTTTACCAGATTGATACGCCCTACCTGGACGCCCAAAGTAACGGCCTGTCGTACCTGATTGACCGGATTAAGAACCACGACCTGTATGCGCACATTACTCTGGAAAAAGGAGAGCGTTCAGAACTGGCTAATTTGGCTAACGAATTGTTGTAGGGCTGCAACCTTTTATTTTCATGTAGGGTCAATAACTATAAACAAATTAACGGCCATTTAGCACAATAAATGGCCGTTAATAATAGTATATCATGAGGCGCAGTTTATTGACCTGCTATTTGCCTAAAACCTTCTAATAAGCCCTTTATGAAAAATATTTCCACGTATCTCATTGTGCTTTTTTTGTTGCTCGGAGCCTCGTCTCTGTATGCGCAAGAAGACTCTACCGCCAATAAGACTGATACCAATGCGCCTATTGCCAAGCCCCGCAAAGAACGTTTTTCATTGAAAGATAAGCTAGTGCTGGGTGGAACTATGGGGTTAGGATTTAATCCTACTAACATCAACCTATCGCCAGTATTAGGCTATAAAGTAACGGATGACTTGGTTTTGGGTCTTGGTGTTACTTATATGTATACCAGCATCAGGTATTATGGTGTTAAATACGATTATAGTGTGTATGGAGGCAGATTATACGGTCGTCAGAAGGTTTTCGAAAACTTTTATGCCCAAGCCGAATATGAGGTGTTGAATGTGGAAAATTATACTTCATTAGATCCTACTTCCAGAAAATGGATTGGTGCCCCCTTGGTTGGTGCTACCTATGTACAACCCCTTGGAGCGCGCTCCTCCATTGTCATCTCGGTGCTTTTTAACCTTAATTATAAGGAAGGCCTCACGCCTTATACCAACCCTATTTTTCGGTTAGGCTTCAATTTATAAGTTCTACCTGACAGGCTTCTTCAAAACGTTGCCTATTTCCTGGTTACCTTCGGGCGTGAAATGTGTCCTGTCGCTGACACTTAGAGCAGTTTTTTCCCTCTTATTGGCTGATCAGCCCACAAGAGGGAATTTTTTTTTAGTTTGCATAAGTTATATACCTGTAACCAGGTTTTCCTAAGCCCGTTATATCACTGGCGGGAGTTTGGATAATTAACCTGGATAATTAAATTAACCAACTTTCTGATGAAAAGAATTGCTGCGTCGTGGGCATTCATACTGTTGCTGACTCTATCTGCCTATGCCCAAGTCTTGAAGCCCGCCCATTGGACTTACACTATATCCAAGCCATCCGTGGCCATAGGCGAGAAGGTGGACTTGATTTTTACGGCTACCATCGATAAGGATTGGTATATGTATTCGTCTGACCTCGACCCCGAGGTGGGGCCAACGCCTACTACTTTTGAGTTCAAGCCCAACGATACCTATCAGTTGGTTGGCAAAGTAAAGCCGATTGGAACCAAGAAGAAATACGAAAAAGTCTGGGATGCCGATATTATCTACTTTACCGGAAAAGCCGAATTCCGGCAAACAGTGAAGGTTTTGAAGCTGAATCCCATCATTGAGGGTGTTTCAGATTACCAGGTTTGTAACGATGACCGCTGCATTACGCTTGGCGAAGAGTTTCAGTTCAAACCAACGGTGATAAAGAAAGCAGAGAATACCGTTGTGCCGACGGAAAAAGCGACTGATGGAAGTGCTTCCGTAGTTAAGCCCAATCTGACAGTAGTTGCTAAAACGGCCACAGCACCTGATACCCATACTATTGCTTCAGCGCCCGTTGTTGCGGTAGAGAAGGCACCTGAGAAAGACACGTTGGAGGCAGCGGTCAATAATAGTCCTCAGATCAGTAAAGAGGCAGCTAAAGATACCTCGACCGCAGAAAGCTCATTAACTGCCTTTATGATCGGGGCTTTTCTATCGGGCCTGCTTGCCTTACTTACTCCCTGCGTGTACCCGCTCATACCCATGACGGTTTCATTTTTTACCAGCCAAGGCGGCTCACGGCGCAAAGGCATTACCCATGCGTTGGTCTACGGATTTTCTATTGTGGGTATCTATACGGTAATTGGTCTGTTGTTTTCCAGCATATTCGGAGCCGACTCGGCTAACTTCTTCAGTACGCACTGGATTCCCAATCTCTTGTTTTTCGCTATTTTCCTTGTATTTGGCATGTCCTTTCTGGGCTTGTTTGAAATTGTGCTGCCTAGTTCGTTGGTGAATAAAGTAGATACTGAAGCCGATAAAGGCGGATTATACGGTATCTTCTTTATGGCTTTCACCTTGGCCTTGGTGTCATTTTCTTGTACTGGCCCAATTGCCGGTAGTTTGCTTATTGCGGCCTCTCAAGGCGAAACAGGAAGGGCAGCGTTAGGGATGATGGCTTATTCCATGGCTTTTGCGGTACCGTTTACTCTATTTGCCATCTTCCCCTCCTGGCTCAAAAGCTTACCAAAATCAGGTGGCTGGCTCAATTCGGTAAAAGTGGTATTGGGTTTTCTGGAATTAGCCTTAGCTATGAAGTTTTTGAGCAATGCCGATCAAGTATATCATTGGGGCCTACTTGACCGGGATGTGTTTCTGGCTATCTGGATTGTTCTATTTGCGCTGGTTGGCCTTTATCTGTTGGGCAAAATCCGCCTGCCACATGATAGCGAACTGAAAACGGTAAGCGTGCCCCGCCTGATGTTTGCTATTGCCTCTTTTTCGCTGGTTGTTTACTTGGTGCCAGGGCTTTTCGGAGCACCGCTCAAGCCATTGGCAGGTCTCCTACCGCCGCAAACCACGCAGGATTTTGACTTAACTATTCAAAACAATAGTGTTGCTGCCGTTACGGGTGAGCCGATACAGAAGGCCAAGTACGCCGACTTTTTGAAGCTTCCACACGGATTACGCGGCTTTTTCGACTACAAAGAAGGCGTAGCTTATGCTAAAAAAGTGGGCAAGCCTATATTTATTGACTTTACTGGCCATGGCTGCGTTAACTGCCGCGAGATGGAAGCCCGCGTATGGAGTGATGCATCAGTTCTTTCTCGGTTAAAGAATGATTACGTTATTATTTCGCTTTATATAGATGAAAAACAGAAATTGCCAGAGGCAGAATGGTATACCTCCAGTAATGACAACCGCGTAAAGAAAACCATTGGGGCGCAGAATGCAGATCTGCAAATTACCCGCTTTGGCAATAATGCCCAACCGTATTACTGTCTTATCGATCCCAACAAGCCGGATGAAAAGCCGCTTCTGCCACCTATTGGGTATGAGCCGGATGTAGACAAATTCGTTCAGTTTCTGGATAATGGAAAAAATAGCTTTAACCACCAGCTCGCTCAGCAGTGAGTTTTGCACATCTTTCCTGAAATTCTGTAACGCCTCTACGGGTTGCTGATTGTATCTTTGTCGTGTTTGAAAAAACCCTATGGAAACAGAAGAACCCGCTACAATTGAGTTGAAGATAGAAGGAATGACCTGCACCAATTGTGCCTTGGGCATTCAGAAATACCTGGACAAACAAGGCTTGGAAGATGCTTCTGTCAGCTTTGCTAATGGAGAAGTTACTTTCCGGCCTAATGCTGCCATTCCGATAAAGCAGGTGGTGAAAGGAATACAACAGTTAGGCTATAAAGTAGTGCAGGAAAGTACGCCTGCACACCACCAAGAAGCTGCTGGCAAGACCTTTACTATTGAACATAAACTCTACATCAGCCTTTTTTTTACCATTCCTTTGCTGTTACACATGGGGCTTGACTGGCATCTGTTGCATCAGCCCATTTTTCAGCTCCTGTGTAGTTTACCCGTATTCGGTATTGGCGTATTGCATTTCGGGAAAAGCGCTTTTTATTCGCTCAAGTCGGGCGTGCCTAATATGGACGTACTGATCATTCTTGGTACTACAGCGGCCTTTATATATAGTCTGGTGGGTACTTGGCTGGGGCTGGGAGAGAACTTTCTGTTTTATGAAACGGCGGCTACCATTATTACGCTGGTATTGATGGGCAATTGGTTGGAGCATCGCTCCGTAAAGAAAACAACCTCGGCAGTAGAGGAATTAGTGAAGTTGCAACATACCAAAGCCCGCCTAATCCAAATAAATCCGCAGACTGGGCAGGAGGAATTGGTAGAAATAAAAGCCTCACAAATTCAAGTTGGACAGTATTTTTTGGTCAATACTGGCGATACAGTCCCGGTAGATGGGGAAGTCAGCAGTGGTAACGCCCGCCTGAACGAAGCGATGATTTCAGGCGAAAGTATGCCAGTCGACAAAGCGCCCGGTGACCGCCTGATCGGTGGAACCATCGTTGAGGCGGGAAGCTTGCGGATGCAGGCGACAGTGGTAGGCAAGGAAACGCTGTTGGCACAAATTATTGATATGGTGAAGACGGCTCAAAACCGCAAACCGCAATTGCAGAACCTGGCCGACAAGATTAGCGCTATATTCGTTCCGGCGGTTGTAGCCATTGCGCTGCTGACTTTCTTTATTTCTTTTTACCTCGTCCATATGCCTTTCCAGGCCTCTTTGCTACATAGCATCGCCGTGCTGGTGATTGCGTGTCCCTGCGCGATGGGGCTGGCTATTCCAACGGCGGTCGTGGTGGGTATTGGAAAAGCCGCTCAAAATGGGGTTTTAATCAAAGGAGCCGATACCCTGGAAAAGTTGTCTGCCATAAAAACTGTCGTTTTTGACAAGACGGGGACGCTAACGACTGGAAACTTCAAACTGGAGAAAATAGCGTTGGCCGGTTTTCAAAACTTAGAAACAAGAAACGATCAATTGAAGCGGGTCAAAACGCTATTGTATAACCTGGAAAAGCATTCGTCTCATCCCATTGCAAAATCGGTAGTGAATGAATTGCAAGGGTTTCCCGATGTGTCATTGACGCAGGTACAGGAGCAAAAAGGAATAGGAATGAAGGCTACCGACAGTGACGGTAATGTATGGGAAGCCGGCTCTTACGAAATGGCCAAACACCTGACCAACGATAACCAGCATACCATTTACCTGCTGGAAAATGACCAGCTACGGGCAACTTTCGACCTGGAAGACGAAGCAAAGCCGTATGCCTGCGAACTGGTTGCGTTTCTGAAAAGCCAGGGCATACAATCGGTACTGCTGAGTGGTGACAGGAAAACACGTTGCGACACGTTGGCTAAGCAAGTGGGTATTGAAGTGGTCTATGCTGAAAAAAAGCCTGATGAAAAGCTTCGCATCCTGGAAGAACTATCCCGACAAGCACCCGTGGCGATGGTCGGTGATGGCATCAATGATGCTCCGGCGTTAGCCAAGGCAAGCGTAGGTATTTCGCTGAGCAACGCTACCCAAGTGGCGGTACAAGCCGCACAGATCGTATTGTTGAATGGCAATTTGAAAAACCTGGAACGCGCCTTTCGGGTAGGCCAGTTAACCATCAAAACGATTAAACAAAACTTGTTCTGGGCGTTTTTCTACAACGTAGTAGCGATTCCTTTCGCCGCTGCTGGTTTCCTGAGCCCAGCTATTGCCGCCTTCTCCATGGCCTTCTCTGATGTGGTTGTCATTTTTAACTCTCTGCGGTTGAAGTGGAGAAGGTAGGTTAGCTTAGCTTACAGCGCTCAGCTGATGGCTGGGGCAGCCCCGCTGACTGCTAAATACTAACGCCTACTTCACATTCCTGGTATCAAACATATACTCCTTAGACTTTTTACGAAGGGTATCCGTCACTTTTACTTTAAAGCGATAAATGCCCTTTCGACGCCAGTGGCCTATATTATACTGCCAAGTCCGGCCTTTTCGAATGAATATAAAGTTGCTTTTTCCTAACAAACGCTCGCCCGATGCATCAAAAATAAGTACTGTCAGAGGCGTATTCAAGGCATATTCCAATCGGAGCGTCAGGTAGTCGGCTGGTCGGAATACGTCTGGATTAAAGTCCACTGTTTTTTCGGCAATCCAAACGGTGGTGCTATCGTTCGGTTGCGCCGAGGGAGCGGATCCTTCCCCACCTGAACCACTGTCATTAAGGCCAATAATTTGGTAGGTGTATCGACCCCGCGTGGTCACTGTATCTACCGCGGTGTATTGTAGCTTCGAGTCTCCGCGCGTGTTTTTTTCGTGGGACACCGTTTGAATCCACTTCGATTTTTTTTCTTTTTCAAACCGACGGTACAGTTGGTAGCTCCTCAGTTTAACTGCTTGCTCATCCGTTACGGTCCATGTCAACTGTACGCCTGTCTCGTCTGTTTGAATATCCGGAGCCGTTTTCAAACCAATGGATTGCGCTGGAAATCCTTTCGACTGATGGCTGACCTGAATTTGGAAGCGGCAAAAATCATTGAGATAACCGTCTATGTTCAGTAAATAAGCGTGATTGGCCTCCAAATGATCCAGGCTAACATAGATATTATCCTGCGTAGCCAGGGAGGTACACGACAAAGTCCGGTAGGTTTTGGGCTGGCAAGGCTCGCCATCAATCACCACCAACTGCACACCGCGTATATCGCGACAGTCTTGCTTAGAGATATTGACAAAATACTGACCTGATTGAGCAGGCGTGAACTGAAACCATTGGTCGTTGTGGTATTCTATGCATTTGCCCGTGAGCGATTCGTCTATGCAAGCCCATTCTACCGTACAACTGCGGGTAGTGGATTGGGCTGGTTTATCATTCACCCGCAGCAGGATTCTCCCATCAATGTTATCATTTGCTACCTGGCAAATGCCTCTTCCAGAGGAGAATATTCCTAGAAGCAATATTCCTATAAGATAAAGGCCTTTTAGCTTAGGCATACAACAATATTGGTTTGGAACAGACGAGTAGGAAATTTAATGATTCACCGAGAAAAACCTAGCATTGGCCGAGTAAGTCCGGGCAACTACCTAATAGTTTACCTAGTCGTCGTGAATTGATTTAACTTTCCTTCATCAAGATTACTTTTACCAGTTATAAGATGAACATGACCGTCTATTATCGTTCTGCTGCTGCCCACCTGTGCTGGGTTGGCTACCAGCAGACGAAAAATGAGGCGCGTCTCTACCAGTGATGAATGCTGGTAGAGTATTTACAAAAATAGCTTTTCATTCCCTGACTTTTTTCTGTGCTGGTTAAGAGAAAGGGAGAAAAGAAGTAAACAAGGGTCCTATGGGCCCTTGTTTTGTTTTATACCCTAGCAACTTTGAGCCCTAAGTCCTCCATTACTCCTACACTCATCTACTCAAAAAATGGGTTGTTTTCTTGTCAAAAAGATTCTTAGGGGATTTCCAAAAGCGTTTTGTAGTCTGCCAAAGGATTGGTAAATTACACCAATTGCCGCTGGAAAATTTCTTTTTGATTGGATAGCTAATTGATGCAAAAGCGAGCTTATAACCATATTGCTTATCATCGATATAGTAACCTGTCAGTATCACATCGGCACACCGACCTACTTAGTATACTTTATTTCTAGTCTGCTATTGTAAAGTTTAAAATACCTTTTTATCTTTGTTGTATTCTTAAAGAATACATATCTATTCCAACTATCCAAACTACATCATCTCCCTTACTATTATGAGTGACAACACGGCAAAATTAAAAGCATTGCAAACCACCCTGGAAAAACTGGATAAAACCTATGGCAAAGGTACGGTGATGCGGCTGAGTGATAATAGGATTGTGGATATTCCCTCTATTGCAACTGGCTCTCTTGGATTGGATATTGCGTTGGGAATCGGTGGATTGCCACGCGGTAGAGTAATAGAGATATACGGCCCTGAATCTTCTGGTAAAACTACTTTAACAATGCATTGTATTGCCGAAGCACAACGATTAGGTGGCTTGGCGGCTTTCATTGATGCAGAGCACGCTTTTGACCGTACTTACGCCGAAAAACTAGGTATTGATACCGAAAACCTGCTTATTTCACAACCTGACAATGGCGAGCAAGCACTCGAAATCACGGAACATCTAATTAGCTCCGGAGCCATCGACATCATCGTAATTGACTCCGTAGCTGCGCTGGTACCAAAGGCAGAATTAGAAGGCGAAATGGGCGAAAGTAAGATGGGTTTACAAGCCCGCTTAATGTCGCAAGCCCTGCGGAAACTGACCGGAACCATTAATAAAACCGGTTGCTGCTGCATCTTTATCAACCAGTTGCGCGATAAAATCGGCGTGATGTTTGGTAGCCCGGAAACGACTACCGGTGGTAATGCACTGAAATTTTACGCTTCTGTTCGCCTGGATATCCGCCGTATCGGGCAGATCAAGGAAGGAGACAATATCATTGGTAACCGTACCCGCGTGAAAGTGGTGAAAAACAAAGTAGCGCCTCCATTCAAAGTAGTTGAATTTGATATTATGTATGGAGAAGGCATTTCCAAAGCCGGTGAAATTCTGGACTTGGGTGTTGATATGGAAATCATCAAGAAATCCGGTTCCTGGTTCTCCTACGATGGCAATAAATTGGGTCAGGGACGCGATGCAGTGAAAGGCATTCTGCTCGACAATCCTGAATTGATGAGCCAATTAGAAACCAGAATTAAGCTAAAAGTGAAAGAAGAAGCTGATCAGCCCAAAGGTAATGCTGCTAAAAAACCTGTTGCTGCGGAAGCCGGTGCCGCCGATGAGGACGATGACGCGGAAGAATTATAGTATTGTTTGTTTAGCGTATTAGATACAAAAGCCTGTGCCAGTCACAGGCTTTTTTTATGCAATGCTTATAAGCAATGAACAACCACGCATCTAGCTGTAAATAAAAAACTGAGTTGTAAAAAAGTTAAAAAGTTAAAAAG
>JAZKGK010000051.1:17942-21709 GCA_040385915.1 Bacteroidota bacterium | reverse complement strand
CGGACTGGTGCAGGCCTACAAAACGGCTACCACCGAAGCCTTGGATCAGGCAATGATCATAGAAAAAATTATCATCCGCTCGCTGCACCTTGAATTCGATTATGTCCATCTTAACGAGGTAATGAAGGTAGTAAAGGACTACGAACTGGAAATTACCAGCCAGCACTTCGATAATACGTGTACCATGCAAGTGGAAGTAAGAAAAAAATGGGAAGCGGAAGTGAAGGAAAAGTTGAAAGAGTTTATGAGTGAATGAGTTGAAAGTTTATAGTTACATTTCTCACTCTTTAAGAAGAGTGTTTAGCTAATTTACCCCTATGGCACAGGATTACGATAAAATATTTAGGGAAGTCCTAAAAGATATCTTCCCGGTAGTAGCTCAAAAACTGTTGGGTATTCCTGCGGGTTACTATCAACCCCTACCTGGGGATTTGCAATATACCTCCGAGCGGGAAGCGGATCAGCTTTGGCAAGTCACTCCTGTGCAAGGCGAGCCTTTTATACTGCATTGCGAGTTTCAAAGTACGAATGACAAGCAAATGCTGCCTAGAATGTTGCTCTATTATGGCTTCCTTTACTACCAGAAAAAGCTGCCTATTTATCAGTACGTGCTTTACGTGGGAAAGGAGAAGCTTCAAATGGAGGCAGCACTACAGGCCAGAAGTCTCTCCTTCTCCTATCAGTTAGTAGACTTGAGAAGCTTCTCTTACCAAACTTTTCTAGAGTCGACTCACAGTGAAGAAGTGCTACTAGCAATCCTGGCTGATTTTCAAGGGGAAGCCGAAGACTTGATTGCTGAAAAGATTATCAGTAAATTAGGGGAACTCTCTAGTGGAATGCTGGAGTTATCCCAGCGAGCCGTTCAGTTAACCCGGCTAGCGATATTAAGGAATTTAAGCAAAACCGTATTTAACGTTGCTCAGAAGATGGCTATAACAATTGACGTCAAAGAAGACCTTTTCTACCAGCTAGGGCAGGAAGAAGGAATCCAGAAAGGCAAGGAAGAAGGGATCCAGAAAGGCAAAGAAGAAGGAATTCAGAAAGGCAAGGAAGAAGATGCGATGAATATGCTCAAGGAAGGTTTTTCTGAGGAGGTGGTTGCCCGGATTACTAAACTAACTAGTGAACGGATTGCTTACTTGAGAAAGCAATTGGAAACCGAAAAATAATAAGTTGTTTTAAATTCATTTTGAGCAGTTGATTATCAGAGGGATTTATGGGTAGAGGAGTTTGAAATGAATCAGTGGATATGTCTACTAATAAACTTTAAACTCCTCTACTCATCAGCTCCCTTAGCCAATCGTAGCTAGCCAATCGGCCATGATCTTCTTCGTCTCGTCCAGGAACACATCTTTCGACTTGGCTTCGGTTTTAGTAGACTTGACATTGTCGGAGTTACCCACTTTGCCCGTAAGCTTGTTTCGAGCCATTCTTCTTTTCTCTGCTTCATCGCGCTCTTGCTTACGCTTGCCTTCCTGCAACGATATGGTCGTGCGACTGCGCGCTTCTTTCAACTCTTGTAATTCTTCGAGGTAGTTTTTCCATTCCGTTTCGCTTCTCAAACGCTGCTTATACTTTTCAGTTAGGGCCGTTACTATTTTGTCGTTTACCTCGTTGGAAGGAGTGAACTTGGTGGCAGCAATTTGATCCCAAGGCATGGCGCTGGGCTCTGAACTTTCGCCAAACTCTTCGGCACTATAGGCAGAAGGTAATCCAATATCAGGGCTTACACCCCGGTGTTGGGTGCTACTACCCGTTACGCGGTAAAATTTAGCTGTAGTCATCTTTAGTTGTCCCAGCTTATCGGCTTCATCGGGTAAGAAACGGTTCAGGTCATACAGGTTTTGCACCGTTCCTTTGCCATACGTTTGTTCTCCTATAATCATCCCCCGTTTATAATCCTGAATGGCTCCGGCGAATATTTCAGAAGCAGAAGCACTGAAACGGTTAATCATGACAGCCATTGGGCCAGCATATACCTGGTTCGGATCGGGGTCTTTACTCACTTCTATCGTACCATTCATGTCTTTTACCTGTACTACCGGACCGCTGGGGATAAATAAGCCCGTAAGGTCAATGGCTTCTTTCAAAGATCCGCCACCGTTGTTGCGCAAGTCCAGAATAATACCGCTTACCTTAGCCGTTGATAATTCCTGAATCAGGCGGCGCACATCGCGTGTAGTGCTGGGGTAGTCTTTTTCATTTTTCTGGGCAGCTTCAAAGTCCAGATAAAAGGTGGGAATGGTAATTACACCAAGCTGGTAGGTCTTGCCATTTTGAGTAACTGGCACTACTTCTTTCTTAGCCGACTGGTTTTCTAACTTAACCTTTTCCCTCACAAACTTGATTTCCTTGGGCGGTGCATTGTCGCCTTCTGCCGCAGGTATGATTTGCAGCCGTACGGTAGTGCCTTTGGGGCCGCGTATCAGTTTTACTACCTCATCTATTCGCCACCCGATTACGTCTACCAGAGGGCCGGTTTCACCTTGGCCTACAGCCGTGATTTTATCATCTTTCGACAACAATTTACTCTTGAAAGCTGGACCACCTGCAATCACTTCTGCCACTTTGGTATAGTCGTTTTCTGTCCGCAAAGAGGCACCAATTCCTTCCAGGGAGTTAGACATATCAATCTTGAAGTTGGCCGCTGTAGAAGGGGAAAAATAGCTGGAGTGTGGATCAACCGCTTCAGAGAAAGCGTTCATAAATAACTGAAATACATCTTCGCTGTTGTATTGGGCAATGCCTTTGTCCTGCACTTTATATCGTTCGCGTAGCATTTTGGCAGATTCCTGCCAAGTTTTACCCGCTATTTTCCAGCTTAATGCCTGATTCTTAATCATCTTGCGCCACTCTTCGTCGAGTTCCTGCTGGGTGCCGCACCAAGACGCCTTTTCCCGGTCCGATTTATAATACTCATCTACGGTAAAATCAAATTCTTTATTCAGCAGCTTATTTACGTATTCGTTGCGGTTTTTGAAATGCTGTTTGAATACGTTGAACATCACATAAGCTGGGTTCAATACGCCTGCTTTCAGGTCATCATCCAGCCGGTAGCGATATTTTTCAAAACCGGCAATGTCAGCAGCCAGAAAATATACCCGGTTGAAATCCAGCGTCTTTAGATAGCGGTCGAAAATGGCTGACGACAACGAATCATTGAGGGGTAATTTGCGGTAATGGTACTTGGTAAGAATTTCAGTGACAAGCTGATCTACTTTCTCCTGCTTTGCGGTAGGCATTACTACCGTAGAAGCGCCAGGAATGGCTTCTGCTGGCTGTTTAGCAGTCGAAGCTGTTCCGTTGGTAGAATTAAAAGGTTTTGCTGGCTTACTCGTTTGCTGGCCAAATAGTGTTTGGGCCATCACCAGAATCGGCAGAAGTAAAACAATGAATTTTTTCATATAATAAATACGAATGTTGGGTACAAGAATAGACAAGATACACAAATCGAACACTTACGCGTAATCACAAGGGTAGACTACTAAAACGGAAATTGGAAAGAGTTGTTATGAAAACCGAAAATTACTGGGTAAGCGGGCGTTTTGCTTACTCAAACGGTGGTTTTCTTACTTTGGTTCTCTGGGCGGGAGGGAAACAGAAATGACCTGTTCACCACAGGTCATTTCTGTTTTTGCTTGGGTTAATCGTTTATTTCTTAGCAGTAAATCACTAGTTTATTCCGGACGTGAAATTATAAAAAAATCGTTTATATAGAATGATCAGTTGGTTGCTTTAAAATCATATTTCCCAACAACTTAATCCCT
>JAZKGK010000051.1:0-17932 GCA_040385915.1 Bacteroidota bacterium | reverse complement strand
CAGCCGCTGCAGCACTATCAATGGAAATCAATTCTATTTCGAAAACGAGGGCGCTGTGGGGAGGAATGTCGTGTCCGGCACCCCGCTCGCCATAAGCCAGGTCGGAGGGAACGAATAGCTTCCATTTGGAACCGATACTCATTAATTGCAAGGCTTCGGTCCAGCCGGGAATTACTTCAGTTACACCAATATTCAGCGGTTCTTTTCGTTCGTAAGAACTGTCGAATACGGTTCCATCGAGCAATGTACCCTTGTAGTGCGCCTTCACTTTGTCAGTAGCTTTGGGTTTTGCGCCCGTACCTTCTTTCAGTACTTGATATTGCAAGCCGCTGGGTAGCGTTATTATGCCCGGCTTGGTTTTATTTTCTGCCAGGAATTGCTGGCCCACTTTTTTGCCCACTTCAGCCTTCTTCATCTGTAAATTCTGGAAATAGCTGCTTAGAAACTGATTGGCTTGCTCCTTACCAATGAGTAGCGAATCATTGCCATAAGAGCTTTTCAAGGCACTGGTCAGCACGTCTAAGTGAATAGAATCCAGCCCCTGCCCTTTCAGGCTTTGTCCGATACTAACCCCAATACTATAACTGATGGAGTCGTTTTCGTTTTTTAGGGCAAACTTCGGTTGGGGTTGAACCACAGGCGCGGCAGGAATCGTAGCTACAGGCTTCTGAGTCTTGCATCCGGCTATCCATAGGGTGCCTGCTCCAAGTAGTAAAATCAATGGGTTAAATTTCATGAGTTGGTTAATTTTTGACGAAAAATTTAGCGAAGTGCAAAAGTAAGTTTTTTTATGGAAGGTTGGTTGATGTACTGATGAGTTGACAGCGTGATTTTTAACCATAGCCAACCAATTCAGCTCAATTCTTCCATTTATTCAAATGTCGGTTGAATAGGGCTTCGTACTGACCAGTTTCGGGTTGGTTCGTTTTCTTAAGTGCCACCACCACATCATTTAATATGCTCAGGTTGTCTTGTATTTCCCGGCTATGGGTATACGCCCCTTTCGAATCCAGGTAATACGCCAGGTTAGCATCAGCCCGTTTGGCCATCACCTGCGCTATTTCCATCGCTTTGGTCGTTTCGCCCACCTCCAATAGTGGCTCAATCATCGCTGAATCAGCCCGATCGAAGGGAATACCGCGGTCGGGCATTACTTTCAGGCAGTGGAGCATTACCTCGCGGGCCTTTTCCGGCTTGCCTTCCCGAATCAATTGGCTTGCCAACAAATAAAACGCCAACCGACTGGGGAAGACATGCTGGTCACTGGCTTCTTCATCGTAATACACATGCGCATTGTCCAACTCTCGCCACACACTTTTTTTCATCAGGTTGTCGTACATCACAGTTGAATTAATGTATCCTTGGCTGGCTCCGGGTACTTTTACGGGCAATAACCGGTAAACCGTTCCTTCTATTTGGGTGTATTCAGTCAGGTTAAATTTGGCTGCATTCATCATGCTGGAAAAGTAAATGGGGCGCTTCCATTGGTTGGTCGACAGGATATCCAGGAAAATCAAATCGCCCTTCATCATATCTTCCTTGTTCAGTGTAAATTCCATCGTATCCGTAAGCAAGCCTTGCAGCTCCAGTGCGAGGATACCTTGCTTACGCACCGCCGCTTTATTTATTGGTAGTACCAGATGAGCAGAAGGAAGCATATTGATTGTTTCTCCGTTTTGCAAAGGCACTTTTAGGGCAGGGCTATCTGACCGGAGTAGGTTAAGGTATTCTGGCAAGCTGATGCCGTCTTTCACCTGTGGGTTCTCTACAAATACCAGTTGATTGTTGGTGCCAGTCCGGTAGTTCTTTTCTTGTAATGAAATGGGCAATGGATCAGACTGGTACACTTTCCGCTTCATTTGCGACACGTACCAATCGAAGTTGAGGTAGCCGCTGATTACTACCCGCACATCGGTACGGAAGCCTTCTACCTCCTGAGCATACCAAAGGGGAAAGGTGTCATTATCGCCGTTGGTGAGCAAAATGGCATTGGGAGCGCAGGAATTGAGCATATTCTTGGCGGTATCTACTGCCACATACCGGTTAGATCGGTCGTGGTCATCCCAGCCCTGATCTGCCATAATACCCGGCACTGTCAGGCAGGCCACTGCTGCGATGGTCGTTCCTATGAGCTTGTTTTTGATGAGATAATTTATTCCAGTGGCCAGTGCTATCACGCCAAGGCCAATCCAGATAGCGAAGGCGTAATAAGAACCCACGTAGATATAATCGCGCTCACGCGGCTCGGTCGGTGGCGTGTTCAGGTATAGTACCAAGGCAGCGCCCATCATAAAAAAGAGCAGCAGGGTGAATAAAAAGCCTTGCAGATTGCGCTGGTACTGAAACCCCAATCCCAAGATGCCCAGCAGTAGTGGCAGCATCCAATAATTGTTGTGACCCGCATTCTCGGCCAGGGCAGGCGGGAGATTCTCATTTGACAACGATGCCAGCCAACTGGCTCCTTGTCGGTCACTTTCTCGGCCAGCAAAATTCCACATGAAATACCTTCCGTACTGAAACCCTAACTGGTGACTAAACATATACCGGAAGTTATCGGCCAGGCTAGGTTTCTTTCCTTCAGGCAGCCCCATCAGTTGGCGGTAGGTAGCCACGTGGGCGGGGTCTTTGCTGTACATCCGGGGCAGTAGCGTTTGGTGCCGAGGATCGTAAACCAAGTTGCGGTCGTGATCGGCCACTTCGTATTTATCCTCGCCTTTGATATAGATAGGCCCGCCTTCTTCCTGGTCAATATACGGAGCAGTGAAATGTGGCCCATAGAGCAACGGACGGGTGGGATATTGTTTCAGGCTAAGGTAATACACAATGCTGAGTACGTCGTCAGGTTCATTTTCGTTAATGGGTGGGTTGTGGCCCGACCGGATAATGGCAACAGTATAAGACGAATAACCTATCAGCACAAAAGCAAAAGCCAACAAAGCCGTATTCAGCCATACTTTCTGCTGACGGATGGAATATCGAATGCCATAGATCAAGGCTCCCAGAAAAAGCACCAGAAAGCCGATAATCCCAGCTCCGAACGGTAAGCCCAGACTATTGACTGCAATCAGTTCAAATTCGCCTGCCAGCGTGGGTAAGACAATTCTCACACCCAGCATCACCAGAAATATAATTGCGATGCCAATAGTAAAGGTGAGCAGGCCACCCCGCAAAGTAGGCTGATAGCGCTTGAAATAAAAGAGGAGCGCCAAGGCCGGAACCGTTACTAGGTTGAGCAAGTGTACTCCAATAGACAGTCCCATCACGTAGGCAATGAGCAAAAGCCAGCGGAGCGAGGTGTTTTCCTCTTCAATCAATTCCCACTTTAGGGTAGCCCAAACCACAAAGGCGGTGAATAAGGATGACATGGCGTATACTTCCGTTTCTGTAGCTGAGAACCAGAACGAATCGGAGAAAGTGTAGGCCAGGGCACCTACCACGCCAGCACTCAGCAGGCCAAGCGTCTGGGCTTTGGTTGGCTCAGTGGGCGTTCTCATCATTTTGCGGCCCAACAGGGTAATGGTCCAGAAGAGGAACAGGATGGTAAAGGCGCTGCACAGAGCCGAAGTTATGTTCATCCAGAAGGCTACCTGCGTAACATCGCCCAGGGCGAGGAAGGAGAATAGCCGATAGGTGAGGAGGAAAAACGGTGCGCCAGGTGGGTGTGGTACCTGAAGTTTGTAGGCAGTAGCAATGAACTCGCCACAGTCCCAAAAGCTGGCGGTGGGTTCTACTGTGTGGGTATATACATAGGCAGCTACGCCAAATACAAGCCACGCTGTGAGGTTGTTGAGCAGTCGGAAGTTACGCATAACGAGGGGGGTGGAATAAAAATCCCGGCAGTTTAGCGATTCCTCAGCGGGCAAAAAAGCGTTTAACTTTTTTTAACACAGTGCATTACAAATCAAAGCGTCCTTTTTGCCTCCTGCTTTCCCACCAATCCATCCGGGCCTCGGCCTTCAATGGTGGGTATACCCGATGGATAGGATCGGTAGGTGCTGTTTTCGATGAGGGTGGGATACGCTTGGAAGGTGATCCACCGGAGTGGAAGTTTCCGCAGCCAGAAAGAACCATTCAACAAGCCAATAAACCAGCTTCCTGGCCGCCGATAGCCAAAAGCCTTCCGTAACGAATCGTTGATAAGTGCCGAGAAGACTGGCTTTACGGCAAATCGTAAGAAAAAGGGAAACCAGCCTTCTACGATACGGACGGTGGCATCGGCTATGCGCTGGTTGCTTTCGGCAAATTGGAAATGCTTTGCTTCGTAGGTGGCGGTAAAATCCTGGAGTGCTTCCATCGTTTCGGGTACTTGCTGCATATGCATGCGCTTGCCTACTTCCCGGAAAAACAGGAACAGCGCCTGTGCTTCTCCCGTGGTTAGTTTACGCCAGCCGAAGCTGTTTACCCAATTGATGGGATAGAAAACGAAGGTGGAGAGCACGAAAATGAAGTCATCATTCGGAATGGTATAATGTCCGTGAATGCGGTTCATTTGGGCAATGGCACGTTGGCCGGTTTCGCTTTCCAGTCCATCCTGCATAAACTGCGAAATCAGCAAACTGGTATCATCGTATCGTTTTTGTCCGTGCCGTTCAAATTGCCCCGTACGCGCCAGCAAGGCCGATACGCTTGGACTGGCGAAGGTGTGGAACAAAGCCAGCTCCAACGCGCGGGTGATATCGAAGGGAAATTCATAGCCCACCAGCAATTGTACCATCCGCTGGTAATCAAGTGCTGGATCGAGTTTTTGCAACTCTTGCTGTACGGCTGGGTTACGAAATATTCCCCATTTTTTGGCGTATATGGGTAGTGTCATAGGGGTGCTTTTTCGTGTGGTGTCATAGCGTATACTTCCCCGTTGCGGTACTCATACCGGATATCGGCATTCTCTTCTAAGGCCAGGTACTCCTCAAAGCTATACCGGAGCGTATGAGGCTGTTGATGGTTCATAGGTTTATCCAGAAGGTGACGAAAAGGTTGTACGGATTTTTGTTTCAAATATAGGGGTAGCTAAAGAAATGCGGATATGAATGGTGTGAATTTCTTCAGCACTTCCATCAAGTCTATGCCCATTTGTGAACGGCTCAAATGGAATAGTAGGGATCATTCAATCCGTTTTTAAAGTTTGTTGGTAAGCGCATCTGCTGAATACTGGTGCAGAAGATGGTTATTTCTTTTGCATTAAATATTTGACATAGTTGATTTGCCGTACGCTTAAAAGTGTAATATTACGGGACTAAAACTAAACAGGCACTTATGCATCAAGTGAGCTAGTTTTCTTTCATTTCTGTTCAACCTGGGGCGGTTCAATAGAAATGCTATAAGCCTGAATTTGTTTTACCAACCACTTTTTTTAAGCATTTGTATGCGTTCATTCTACCTTTTGTCTTTTCTTGTTAGTTTATTCTTTGTCTGTCCCATTAGTCCCGGAAAGGCAGGAGTTCCCACCGCAAAGGTAGTCATACAAAGTCCAGACCCGCCCGCCGACCCCCGCACCGTTCCCGAATCTGACTCCCTGGCGCTGGTAGCTTTGTATAATGCTACCAACGGAGCGAACTGGAAGATTAAAACAAACTGGCTTACAGGGAAGGTGAATACTTGGTCTGATGTGACCGTAGAGGGTGGAAGAGTGACTAGTGTTTATTTGGCCAATAATCAACTGAGCGGCAGTATTCCTTTTGAATTAGGTGATTTGACGAATTTGGAAACTCTCAATTTGTCCTTTAACCAACTGAGTGGCAGTATTCCAGCTAGCTTGGGCAATCTGCCGGTTTTACGCGAACTCAGTTTATATGACAATCAACTGAGTGGTCATATTCCTGTTGAGTTGGGCAAACTAACGACTTTGCATTGGCTTATATTGTCTGGTAACCAACTGAGTGGTAGTATACCGGTTGAACTAGGTAAGCTGGCTAATTTGACATTTTTCATATTGCCTTACAATCAACTGAGTGGAAGTATCCCTGCTGAATTGGGCAATTTGACTAACATGACAGTTCTCAATTTGGCCTCCAATCAACTAAGCGGTGATATTCCAGCTAGCTTAGGCAATCTGACGGCGCTGGAAACGCTTGATTTGGCTAACAACCAGTTTTCCAGTCTGCCTCCCTTCATCGCTATTCTTACCAATGGATTATATGCTGAAAAGAACCAACTGACCTTTGAATCGTTGGAACCTAATGTCAGTAAGTTTCATGTAGAAGCAGATTATTCTCCCCAGGACAGCGTAGGCCTAGCCGCTAACCTATCACTCACTGCCTGGCAACCGCTCCAACTTTCCGCTTTGGTCGGGGGAGCCAACAATAAATACCAGTGGACGAAGGATGGCGCCGACATCAGTGGCGCAACCAATGCCACCCTATCAGTCACAGCAATTGGGGCATATGGTTGTAAAATCACTAATACGGTGGTTACTGGTCTTACCTTGAACCGTCGCCGGGTGAATGTGAGCCTGGGCACGCACCCCGTTTCCGAATCTGACTCGCTGGCCTTGGTGGCTTTGTATAACAGTACCAACGGAGCGAATTGGACGAACAATACCGACTGGCTTACGGGTAAAGTGGATACCTGGTATGGGGTGACGGTGAATGGGGGTAAGGTCACTGGCTTGCACTTATATGGTAACCAACTGATTGGTAGCCTTCCAAGTGAATTGGGTAATCTGACGGCTTTACAAGACCTCTATTTGGACAATAACCAACTGAACGGCAGTATTCCGGCCAGTATGGGCAAGCTGACGGCTTTGCGAGACCTCATTTTGTTGGATAACGAACTGAGTGGTAGTCTTCCTAGTGAATTGGGTAGTCTGACAGCTTTACAACACCTCCGGTTGGACAATAATCAACTGAGTGGTAACCTCCCGGGTACTTTGGGAAATATGACGTCTTTGGAACAGATTGTTTTGAGCAATAACCAAGTCAGTGGCAGCTTGCCTAGTGAATTAGGGAATCTGTCAACGCTGCAAGAACTCGCTTTAAACAACAATCAGCTGAGTGGCAGCCTGCCTACTAGTTTAGGTAATTTGTCAGCTTTGCGATTCCTTGGTTTGTCTGACAACCAACTGAGTGGGGCCATCCCGGCTAGTTTGGGCAATATATCCGTGTTAACTTGGCTCTATTTAGATAATAACCAGTTTTCCAGCCTGCCTTCATTCATGGATAGTCTCACAGATCTGTCAGTGAGTCAGAACCAACTCACCTTCGAATCCCTGGAAGGTAATATCAGTAAGTTCAAAGCAGAAATCAATTATACTCCTCAGGATAGTGTCGGCGTTGGAGGTGATCAATCGTTTACTTTTGGACAATCGTTGAGCTTGTCGGCCTTGGTTGGTGGAGCGAATAATAAATACCAGTGGACTCTCAACGAAGCCGATATCAGCGGGGCAACGAATGCTACCCTGACGGTCACCGCTGCGGGAGTTTATAGCTGTAAAATCACTAATACGGTGGTTCCTGGCCTTACCTTGCATCGCCGCCGGGTGCGTGTGCATGTAAACAAAGCCGTTCAAACGATCACCTTCGCGGCCTTACCTAACAAAACGGTAGGTGATGCTGCTTTTACATTAATGGCCACCGCTAGCTCTGGCTTGCCGGTTTCCTTCAGTATCGTCTCTGGTCCAGCCACGCTTTCCGGAACAACCCTCACGCTGACGGGTTCGGGTCTGGTAAAGGTGAAAGCTTCCCAAGCTGGGAACGAAAATTACCAGGCGGCGCTAGCAGTAGAGCAGGCCTTTACTGTTACTGTACCCGTGATCTTAGCTACCGAAGTCATCCTCTCTAGCGAAGTAGCCGTGTTCCCCAATCCTACTTCGGGTCTGGTAAAAGTGACGTTGCCCGCCATGGTAGGCATAGCTGAGCTGGTGGTATGGAATGCCCAGGGCCAGGCGGTGTTGGAGCAAAAGGTGAATGGTCAGGAGTCTGCGGAATTGAACCTGAGTTCACTGCCTGCTGGGCTGTACCTGTTGCAGATCAAGGGCAAGTTGCAACCGTTTTTTCAGCGGATTCTCAAGCAGTAGCCTTGGCTATTTGGTTGTAGCGTATGCATCCGATGCGGTGCATGGGCTTAGCGCGTAGAGCTCTCTCGAAATAGATCCCTCTCGGATGTTGACTGAAGCATCCTTTTACATTTCATTAACATTCTTTTACAATCCATTAACAGGGGCGTAGCCAGAAAAAGAATAGGTTTGTTGAAACGCTCAATCTATGTCAACAACACCTGCTTATTTGGAACATTCTTCCCTTTTTTCTGACGCTTATTCCGGCTCCATCGGTAATAAAAAAGAAAAAATGATGAAACACGTGCCCGTTTATGCGTTGTTGTGGATATTTGTTTTTTGCACTTCCTGTCAAGGACAAAACAAAGCAGACCTACCAAAAGATACTATCAAGTCCGAATCCAAAGACTCAATCACTTCCCAGGTGCCTAATAGTATGGTTCGGAATGTAAAGCAAGATAGAAACGGAAACATTTTGATTGCTGCATCATGGGGTGGTATTTTTCGCTACGATGGAAAATCGTTTACTAATCTCACAAATAGTAAAATAGGTTCGCGCAGATTCTGGGATGTTCTGGAAGATCGAGGCGGAAACCTTTGGTTCGCTTCCACTGATTCCGGAGTTTATAATTACAATGGCAAAACCTACCAACATTTCACAACCAGGGAGGGACTTGCCAATAATCGGGTTATGTGTATTTATGAAGATAAAGCCGGCATTATTTGGTTCGGCACTGAAGGCGGAGCAAGCCGTTACGATGGGATATCCTTTCGAAATTTTACAACGAAAGAAGGACTTTCCAATAATGATCTTACTACTATCATGGAAGACAAAACTGGGAAATTATGGTTTGGCACAAGGGGCGAGGCTTGTTTTTATGATGGAAAAACATTTACCGTTTTAAAAAACAAAGACGGGAAAGCCTTTAACAATGTTTGGTCAATAATCGAAGATAAAAAGGGAAATATTTGGTTCGGTGGCGATGATGGCCTTTGGCGCTATAACGGCAGTACCTTTACCAATTTTACGCAGAGGTTTGTTGGTTACATCTACGAAGATAAAAAAGGCAATATTTGGACTAGTTCAGAAAGCGCTACTACCCAAGGTTGGACACTTTCCCAGTATAATGAAAAGTCCTTGTCCAATGAAAAGGCCACTGTAACTCATATAAATTCAGGAGAAGGAATGATTTTTGGAATTTTAGAAGCTTATGATGGAAGTATTTGGTATGGCACTGGGAACGGTGTATATCGTTATGATGGAAATACTTTTACCGACTTTAAAGGTAAAGAGGGCCAGAAATAATCTATACAGTCGGCAATTTGAAAATTCCCACACCATCATCGGCAAGCCACAAACAACATGCTAACTAACTCACTTTCGAAATAAAAATTATGAAAAAAACAGCAACCCTTTTAACATCACTGCTCCTGTTACTTTTTGTATCTACTGCCACCTATGCTCAATTAACAGCTCAAAAAATTGATTCATTAATGGAAGATGCCTTGGTAAAGTTTAAGGTGGCCGGCGCATCCATAGCCATTGTTAAAGATGGTAAAGTAATTCACCAAAAAGGGTATGGGCTTGCTTCTATTACAACAAAAGAAAAGGTCAATGAATACACCAATTTTCAGATTGCCTCAAATACCAAAGCATTTACTACGGCCGCCCTTTCTATTTTAGAGGATGAAGGCAAATTGAAATGGACCGATAGAGTAAAAGACCACCTGCCTGAATTCAAAATGTATAATGATTATGTAACAGAAAACTTTAACATACAGGACCTGTTAACGCACCGCAGCGGACTTGGATTGGGTGTTGGCGATTTGATGTTTTTTCCTGATGGTGCCGACTTTACCATGAAGGATGTTTTGACCAGCTTTCAGCATTTCAAACCTGTTTCTGCTTTTCGAACCAAATATGATTATGACAATTTACTCTATATCGTGGCAGGAGAAGTAATTGCCAGAGCTAGCGGTATGACTTATGAAGCATTTGTCCAAAAACGAATCATTGTACCTTTACAAATGAACCACACTTTTGTTGGCAGCTTGATGAAAGACAAAAGCAACTTGGCAACACCGCACTCCGCAGAGTCTGGATCCATAAAAACAATTGACGCCCAGGAAATAGGAATGGGGAGTGCTGCTGGCGGAATATTCTCGAATGTGGCGGATATGTCAAAATGGATGCTTGTTCAACTAAATGGAGGCAAGTATGGAACCGATTTGAAAAAGTCTTTATTTTCTCAGAAAAACCACAATGAAATGTGGCGGCTACATACTGTCTTGGAAACCAATCGGAACCCCAGATACAATTCTCATTTTAACGGTTATGGTTTAGGTTGGTTCTTAACCGATGTGAAAGGAAATTTGAAAGTATCACACACGGGCGGTTTACCTGGAATGGCATCCGAGGTAACCATGTATCCCGATTTGAATTTGGGAATCGTGATATTAACCAATTCGGAAGAGGGTGGCGCACTTTTTTCTGCGATCTCAGGTACTATCGCCGACAGTTACCTAGGCTTGGACGATTTTGATTGGACGAATAAAATACTAGGATGGATGCACTATCAAAAGAATATGAGTGATGTTGTAACAAAAAAGGTTTGGGAAAAAGTTGAATCTGCAAAAAAAGTAAAAATAAAAAACGAAGACTTTATCGGAGTATATGAAGACAGTTGGTTTGGAAAAATTGAAGTGTTTGAAAAGGATAAAAAATTATGGTTCAAATCGTATCGTTCTCCAAAACTAAATGGCCCGATGGCTTTTTATAACGCCAATACATTTGCTATAAAATGGGAATATCAAGCGATGAATGGCGATGCGTTGGCCATGTTTTCATTGGATGAAACAGGTAAAGCACAATCAATTAAAATGAAAGGCATTTCACCAAATATTGACTTTAGTTTTGACTTTCAAGATTTGGACCTAAAAAGGAGTGATGATTTTAAAGCTTATGAAGGCTACTATACGTTTCAATTTGAACCAGGTAAAGACGAGTATATAAAGATAATGACCAAAAATAATCATTTGGTTTTGCTTGAAGTATGGAACGAAGCGGAAATTACTTTTGAGCAGCAATCCGAATTGGAATTTTTTAATGAATCAAAAAATTACCCGCTCAAATTTACTAAAACCAAAGAAGGTGTCATTACTCAAGTTCTTTTATTCAATAAGGATTTGTGGATGAAGGCCAATGATTATAAGCCATAATCCACTCTAGGCGCGGTTCCTTTTTTTTGGACGGTGCCACCGTGGCACGGTCCCTATTTTTAATCCAACATTATTTCTGTACTATGAACAACAAGCTATCAATCACTTACTTAATTTTAATTATTGCTCCTTTGTTCTCCGCTTACCTTGAACCTGAAGTAAAGGAAAATAATGCATCGGCAAGCTGCGTATCATTGAAAAAACTAAATGGAAATAAGTCGGCGGGGGTTAAAAACATCGTTTTTAAATCTACGGATGGCGGACAAACATGGCAGGACATGAGCGAAGGGCTGCCCGAAAATTTGCAGGGAGATGCTTTCTTTGCCCATGAGAGTGAGCTCTATTTACGTACTGGAAATGGGATATATCACAGTAAACCAAATTCCACCGCTCCTTTTTGGAAAAAAGAGATTTTCCTTGACGAACATAGCAGCATTGCCCCTGGTAAGACTGGGATATTTGCCTACAATTACGATGGCCAATTTTCACAAAAAATAAACGGAACGAGTCTATGGTCGCCTAGGTACACGAATTTTCAACAGAAACAGGTACGCACCGTTTTTGAAACTGCCGGAGGAACCGTTTTCATCGGCTCCGACCACGGCCTTTTTAAATCCACTAACAGTGGAAAAACTTGGAAACAAGTCCATACTGGCGGCTGGGTAATGAAATTGGTAGAGTCAAACGGTGTACTCATGGCGACCAGCCAGAAGGGTATATTACGGTCGACCGATGAGGGTGAAAACTGGGCGTTGGTGATCAGTGAGGGCGGTGTGGGCATTGCGGTAGAACGCATCAAAGGTGGATTCGCTGCGATCACTTACAATACCGAGTCGAAGACCAGAAGAGTGCGAACCTCCTACGACGGCGGTAAAAGCTGGCAGCCCATTGATGCGGGCCTTCCGGCAAGCCTCTCCATTGCCTCCATTATTGAGGTTGGCGAATACTTCTTTTGTGGTCATCCTACCGGCATTTTCAGATCGTCAGACAAGGGAAAAACCTGGAAACTGTTACTTCCTTCTATAGAAAATAAAGTCTTCAATTTATCTGTTTCAGGCAACGTGATTTATGCCATGCCCAGAGCGGGAGGATGTTGAAACATTCAGGAAACTTTCATCCGGTGGGTGAAAGTTTCCTCCAGCGGGAAGGACTGCCCCATCATGAGGTAAATTCGATCATTTCACGCCTTCTTGAAAAACTGAATAATATCGCGCACCTGGTTCAAGAATTGGGCATCTTCCGACAATCGGGCCATTTCCTCTTCCGATTTTCGAGCCAGTAACTCGTGCTCCCGTTTGTTGAGGATTCTGAAATCGTCCATCGCATTGGTGAGTTTCTCCAGGCTATCCAGCACTTTGGTATGGGCTTTTTCTTGCTTACTTGCCCACGAGTCTTCCTTAGTGGCGTCAAGAAGTCCCGTTACCCAATTCATATTGCCCTGCAATTCAGTCACCTTGCGGTCGAGTTCATACACATCGTCCCGCGGATAACGCACCTGATGCGCCATGGCACTCAGCCGGTGGACTAAATGCTCATAGGCCTGTTGCAATGGTCGAAGGAAAGTGAGCAGGAGTGCCGCTACGGAAGCCCAATACCCAATGGCTGTTATTTGGAAGTAGGCCAGGAAATACAAGCCAACCGCTGTGCAAATATGTAACACTATGGCCAGCCAAAAAAAACGCTTGGCCAGTTTGCCCGCATATAAAACGTGCTCCTGATTCACTGCAATGCCTTTTGTTGCCGAGATACTCGCGTCGGTCAGGATACTTTTGGCAGTATAATGCATGTTCCAGGGAATAGTTACCACTGCACTAAGCCACCAGAAAATAGAGATTCCGATCACCCAGTCGACCAACGCTCCCGCCGGGATCTGGAGCTGCTTGAGTACAGTAAAGGCTGCTAATACTAAAATGGTCAATACAGTAAGCGAAATCAGGAAACTGCGGGGTGGCATCATAGGTAGTCGTAAGTTATCAGTGGTGAATGGGAAGAAAGGTAAGTATTAAATTCACATGTGTGGGGAATCCCTGATAAGTTTTATGTGTATGTTGTGACATTATGTGTATGTACATACAAATGCTATTCACGCTAGTGCAATTCATACGTCTCAAAACATTTTCAGACTGAAGGCAGTTAGATCATCCAAGGAAAGGGCTGTGTGGCGCTGATAAGCCATGAGTAGTGAATAATGAGTCCAGCGTGGAACGCAATGAATAATTACGTATCTAACTAAAAATCAATAATTTATTATTCACAAAAGTGATGTTTATTTATAACTGACTGCTTCAACATGTAAACCTTTACAACCATGACAACTAAAATAAAGCAATGCTTGATGTTAATGGGTTTGTCGGGCACTCTCGCCAGTTGTGCTACTGTTTTTGGTGGACCCCGAACCGCCTATCAGACCATTAAACCTCAGCTGGGTCAGCCCCAAAGGCAGGTTATGGTGGGAGCTATGGTTGCCGACTTTCTGCTTTGTCCTCCTTGCCTGGGGATTGATTTTGCTACGGGTGCTATCTATAAACCTGCGCCTACTGACGTTATTGCGCCAGCCAGCAAGTGAGTGGATGGGTAGATGAGTTCATACATGCACAAAACGCTCCCTTTCGGTGTATCCTTTGCACCGAAAGGGAGCGTTTTGTGCATGTAAAGCGACGGGTTTGCTGAGGTAAAGTACCGCTCAGGGCTTGCTACTTATTCTGATAAAGGCTTTTGTCTTTTTTAAAGCCTTCCTTTAGGAAATATTAATACGATATATTGTTCTTATTAAGAAGATAATAGTAACAGGTGCTTTAGAAGGGAATTTATTTTTTTTTGAATTTAATATGAAATTTAATGTATTTATTTTGATTTAATTTATTTACTTAGCAGATCGCTTGGGAATTCTCTATTTGAACCCATTCGCTAAAATTCGCATACACACACTTTATTTAAGGCATTTATATATCGCTTTGTTTCTGGATGTGGGGGAGGGGTAAGCCAATTAATATTCGAAGACCAATCTTTATCAACACCTATAAATACATTCAATATGATAAGCCTCTACGCTCATTTCCCTCGCAATATTCTTTCTGTCAATGTGATTGATAGGAATGTTATGTCTTCGCCATCCCTGAAGACATAGGTCTCCGCCCTGTAACTTCTATTGTTTGATTGCCAAAATAAGCCCAACTCCTAGACAACTCGATTGCTTAGCGAGGCTGTGTTGGCTTCAATAAATGGATGTGTATCCAATAGTATCCTGCTCTTCGTGGGTTTTGTTGATTTTTCCTGGTAAGTAACCAGTGAAATAATAGGCATATCTACAAAACTGATTTGGTCGAATTTCTACATCGAAATATTGACTAGTAAATACTTGTCTTTAAAACTACCCAGATGGCGTTTATCGTCCTTCTCTTTTATACCTATGAACTACAAAAAACTTCTCTTTATATTCCTGTGTTTGGCCGCTGTTGGCTTTACAATGAAAAGCTTTGAGGTAGGCGAATGCGTCATTCTTCAAAATCAACCAGCTTTTGCAGGTACTTCCGTACGGTTCACGCTCAGTTGTACGGGAACAGACGCGCCCCTTGTGGCATGGGACTTTGGCGATGGAACTGGTCTGGGGCCGTTTGGCCCAGCTACAACGGTAACTCACACGTATACCACGCCCGGCACCTATTTTGTTTTTGCCCGCATCCAAGGCAATGACTTTCCGGCTTCTATGGTGCAGACCATTGTCGAACGCATTACCAATCCCCGACCCACCAATTCTGCAACGATTGTGATGGACACGGTCAATTCGGTCGTGTGGGCCGTTAATTCAGATAATAATTCCATTACGTCCATTAATGCAGTTACCTTGGCCAAAGTGGCGGAAGTCGGCGTAGGCGTGCATCCCCGCACAGTAGCGTTGGACAAAAACGCCAGTGCCTGGGTAGTCAACGAAGATAACGCAACAATTTCGGTGGTCAGCAAAGTCGGTGTTGTTACCCAAACCATTGCTTTGCCCTACGCTTCGCGTCCGTATGGGATTTGTTTTGATCCGCAGGGGGCGAATGCGTTCGTAACCTTGAGTGGAACAGGTAAATTACTGAAAATCAATCCACTTACCGGAAGTATAAGCGGCGAGGTCAGCGTTGGATCTACTCCAAGGGGAATTGCCGTTTCCTCCGATGGTAGCCGGGTCTTTGTTACGCGGTTTATCTCGCCAACTGACCACGGTGAAATTACGGAAGTAAATCCTCAGAACATGTCCATCCGGCGAGTGCTCTCCCTGGCATTTGATACCACCCCGGATTTTGATAACGCTGGGCGGGGTGTACCCAATTACATTACGTCCATTGCCATTTCGCCCAATGGACGCACGTTGTGGGTGCCGTCGAAAAAAGACAATGTAGCGCGGGGGATGTTTCGAGATGGCTTGGCGCTCACGTTTGAAAGCACCGTACGCACCATTGCTTCTCAAATTAACCTGGAAACCAACACCGAAATCATCAACAACCGCCTCGACTTCAACGACAGCGACATGGCCAATGCGGTAGCATTCAGTCCGTTTGGTAACCTGGCATTCGTGGCCATGCAGGGAAACAACAAGATTCAGGTGCGGAATACGAACTTCAACTCGCAAATTGGGGACATTCAGAATACAGGACTGGCTCCCCAGGGCTTGGTCTTTAATAAGGATGGCTCCAAGCTCTTTGTTCAAAATTTCATGTCCCGAACAGTACGCGTTTTCAATACCGAAAGCATTATTCTGGGTACTAACTTCAATCCAACTGTGCTGGCGACCGTGTCGACGGTAACAACCGAAAAGCTTTCTCCACAAGTATTACAAGGCAAGCAGATTTTTTACAATGCCCAGGACATACGTATGACATCGGCCAGTTACATCAGTTGCGCCAGTTGTCACCTGGATGGCGGAACCGATGACCGAATTTGGGATTTCACGGACCGTGGAGAAGGGCTGAGAAATACGATTTCGTTGCAGGGGCGCAATGGAATGGCCATGGGTAATGTGCATTGGACGGGTAATTTTGACGAGATACAAGATTTTGAAAATGACATCCGGCTTTCCTTCAGCGGCACTGGCTTCATGACCGATGCGGACTTTAACGCCACCAGAGACCCTTTGGGAGCACCTAAAGCCGGGAAAAGTGCTGAGCTGGATGCCTTGGCTGCCTACATACGCTCCCTGGACAAAGTACATCCCAGTCCGAACCGCAATGCCAATGGCACTTTTACCCAAGCGGCGCTCGCTGGAAAAGACCTGTTTGTTAATTTGGGTTGTGGTACTTGCCACGGTGGTGCGAGCTTTACCGATCGGCCAACGGGTGTGTTGCACGATGTAGGGACGATTGATGCCTCTTCGGGTAAACGGATTAACCAAACGCTGACCGGATTGGCTACGCCTACATTGAAAGGAGTTTGGGAAACGGCTCCCTACCTGCACAACGGAAGCGCGGCTACCTTACGGGATGTGTTGGTGACCAAGAATGCTGCGGGCAAGCACGGCAATACCGCTTCGCTGTCCGAAACCCAACTTACCCAACTCATCGCTTATTTGAATCAGTTGGACGATGAGTCAGTTCCTTGCACGGTTCAAACAATTACGTTTGCTACCATCCCCGACAAAGCCCTTACCGATCCGCCATTTGTGCTCAATGCTACGGCCAGCTCTGGTTTGCCAGTCACGTATGCGCTCGTTTCGGGTCCGGCGACTATCAGCGGAAATACAGTTACCTTGACGGGTGCGGCTGGAACGGTGACGATTACCGCTAGCCAAGCCGGAAACGCGACGAACTGCGCGGCTTCGCCCGTTACCCGGTCGTTTGCCGTAACAGCCGCCGGAACCGGATTGTTGGCTGAATATTACGATAACATTGATTTCTCTGGAACAAAAGTCACCCGCATCGATCCAACGGTTAACTTTAATTGGGGGCTGAATTCGCCCGATCCTTCCCTGGGCGTGGATACCTGGTCGACCCGTTGGACAGGGCAAATTCTGGCTAAGTACAGTGAGACCTATACTTTCTTTATCAATTCGGACAATGGCCGTCGCTTGTGGATCAATAATGTGCTGGTCATTGACAAGTGGCTGGATGACTGGAATATCGACTACAGTGGCACGATTGCCTTGACGGCTGGTCAGAAGTACGACATCAAGATAGAATACTTCGAAAACAATGGCGATGCCAACATCAAGTTCGACTGGTCTAGTGCCAGCCAAGTCCGCCAAGTAGTGCCTAAGAGCCAGCTCTTCCCAGCAATCATTTCCAATGTGCCGGTTACAGGAGTAACTATCAGTCCAACCACGGCCAACCTATTGGTCGGACAGACCCAACAGCTGACGGCTACCGTTGCTCCGGCCAATGCCACCAATAAAACTGTTAGCTGGACTTCTAGCAATGCGGCAATCGCCACTGTTAATACCAGCGGGTTGGTGACCGCTTTGGCAGCCGGGACAGCCACCATCACAGTAACCACCCAAGATGGCAACAGAACCGCGATGGCTCAGGTCGCAGTGGCAGCCAATCCGGCAGGAACGGGCTTATCGGCTACCTATTTCGATAATATGGACTTAACAGGTGCCTCCATCACCCGCATCGATCCGACGGTTAATTTCAATTGGGGGGCTGGCTCGCCTGATCCTGCTTTGGGAATAGATACCTGGTCGGCCCGCTGGACGGGACAAATTCTGCCTAAGTTCAGTGAGACCTATACCTTCACCATCAATTCGGA